>CAIWPS010000329.1 GCA_903914615.1 uncultured beta proteobacterium
CGTCGGCGAACAGCCTGGCGCGGTCGAGCACGTTGCGCAGTTCGCGGATGTTGCCGGGCCAGTCGTGGGCCTGCATCTGCGCCATCGCCTCGGGTTCCACGGCGACCCGGTGCTTCGCCCCATCACCACGCCGGCCCCGCTGCAGGAAGGAATCCACCAGCATCGGGATGTCGGCCACGCGCTCGCGCAGGGGCGGCAGGTGGATGGGGAAGGCGCTGATGCGGTAGTACAGGTCCTGGCGGAAACGCCCGTCCGCGACCATCTGCTGCAGCGGCTTGTGCGTGGCCGCCACCAGCCTGAAGTCGGCCTGCTGCGACTCGATGGCCCCGACGCGCCGGAAGGTGCCCGACTCGATCAGGCGCAGCAGCTTGACCTGCATCGACAGCGGCACGTCGCCCATCTCGTCGAGGAACAGCGTGCCGCCCTTGGCCGTCTCGACCAGGCCGGGCTTGCGTGCGTTGGCGCCGGTGAAGGCACCCTTCTCGTAGCCGAACAGTTCGCTTTCGAACAGCGTTTCAGTCAGGCCCGAGCAGTCGACCACCACGAAGGGCCCTGCAGCGCGAGGGCTGGCCTCGTGCACGGCGCGTGCGAACAGCTCCTTGCCCGTGCCGGACTCGCCCAGCAGCAACACCGGCAGCATGGACGGCGCCACGCGCTGCACGGCCGACAAGGCCGCATTGAATGCGGGCGAACGCCCGACCAGGCCATCCGAGCTGGGTCGCGCCGAGGCACTGCGCACCGTGGTCAGCCGCTCAACATAGGCCACCACTTCGCGCTGCGCGTCGAGGATGGGCCGCAGTTCCACGTCCACGTGCTCCGGGCCTCGGGGCGTGTGATGGATGTGCAGCACGCGGTCGGGGCCCTTCAGCTCGAAGGCCTTCCTCATCGGGCAATGCTCGCCGGCCTGGTCGCACGGCACGTCGTAGTGGTGTGAGACGCGGAAGCACTTGTGGCCGATGTAGGGCTTGTCCGTCGTGCCGAACTGCCGCTGGTAGGCGGTGTTTGCGGCCAGGATGTTGTAGTCCGGGTCGAGAACGATCATCGGCTGCGATTCGTGCTCGAGGAACGAGACCAGCGCCTGTACCTGCGGTGCGATGCGCGGCGACGCGGGTCCGGCCGCAGGGGCCGAAACGACGGGAATGAGGTTCTTGGCGGGCATGGCGAGGTATGGATCGACGGCATTGTGCGCCCTGCTGCCAACACTGCCAAACGCCGTGGAATCGCTGCCAAAAGAATCTGCCAGGCGTGCTGCCACCGCGGGCGCTACGCGCGCCTGCGCTGCGCCCCGACCAGAAAACCTGTTTCATTTCAACGGCTTGCGGTTCGGCAAGCGCGCGACGTCCCGTTGGCACGCGTCTTGATATCAACCGTGTGTGGCCGCCGCCACGCGTGTCGAAAATCCACTGGAGACTGTCCATGAAGACGAACGAAGGCAATCTGGACCGTGTTCTGCGCATCGTCGCCGGCCTGGCGCTGATCGGCCTGGCCGCCACCGGCAAGGTAGGCATGTGGGGCTACATCGGCGTCGTGCCGCTGCTGACCGGCGCCGTCGGCCTTTGCCCGCTGTACACGGTGCTCGGCATCAACACCTGCCCCGCCCGCCGCTGACCGGTTGCTGAACCGTCACTCCCGAAAGGCCTGGTCATGACCACCCGCAGCGCCCTGCAGGTCGAGGGCTTCTTCGACCCCGCCACCTGGACCGTCAGCTACATCGTGCTGGACAAGGGCACCAGGCAATGCGCGCTGGTGGACAGCGTGCTCGACTACGACCCCAAGTCGGGCCGAACGTCGCACGCCAGCGCCGACCTGTTGATCGCCCGCGTCCGCGAGCTGGGCGCCACCGTGCAGTGGATCCTGGAAACGCATGTGCACGCCGACCACCTGACGGCCGCGCCCTACCTGAAGCAGGAACTCGGTGGCCAGCTCGGCATCGGACAGCACATCACCACCGTGCAGAAGGTGTTCGGCAGCCTGTTCAACGCGGGCAGTGACTTCGCCCGTGACGGACGCCAGTTCGACCACTTGTTCGCCGATGGCGAGGCCTTCGCGATCGGCGGCCTGCAGGCGCGGGCGATGCACACCCCAGGGCACACGCCGGCCTGCATGACCTACGTCGTCAGCGACGCCGCGCAGACCGCGGCCTTCGTCGGCGACACGCTGTTCATGCCCGACTACGGCACCGCCCGCTGCGACTTCCCGGGCGGCGATGCCCGCACGCTCTTCCGCTCGATCAACAAGGTGCTGAGCCTGCCGCCCGAAACCCTGATCTACATGTGCCACGACTACCAGCCCGGCGGTCGAGATGTGCAGTACGTCAGCACGGTGGGCGACGAACGCGAAAAGAACGTGCACGTGCGCAACGGCATCAGCGAAGAAGAGTTCGTGGCCATGCGCCATGCGCGCGACGCCACCCTGGGCATGCCCACGCTGATCCTGCCGTCGGTGCAGGTGAACATGCGCGCCGGGCAGCTGCCCGAGCCGGAATCCAACGGCACGCGCTACATCAAGATTCCCTTGAACGCCGTCTAGAGCGTCGTCCCAGAAGCGGGCCGCCCACAGAGCGGCCCCTTTGTTTTCCACGTCCGACCCCGGAGACAAACCGCATGGACATCCACACCCTCACCGGCGAACTGTCGGTCGCCCCGCAGATTGCGGCCCACGACCTGAAGGCGCTGAAGGAAGCCGGCTTCAAGGCCATCATCTGCAACCGCCCCGATGGCGAGGCCGCCGACCAGCCCAACTTCGAAGAGATCGAGCGCGCGGCACACGACCAGGGCCTGCAGGCCCGCTACCTGCCCGCCGAATCGGGGAAGGTGACCGACGAACAAGGCGCGGCCTTCGGCGCCCTGATGGCCGAATTGCCCAAGCCCGTGATGGCGTATTGCCGCACGGGCATGCGGTCGACCACCATGTGGGCACTGTCGCAGGCGGGCCAGATGCCGCTGCCGCAGATCATCGAAAAATCGTCGAAGGCAGGCTTCGACCTGAAAGGCGTGGTGCGCCGCATCGTCAACGGCGGCAAGACGCCGGTGGAAGTGGCCGACGCGACCCACGACATCGTCATCATCGGCGGTGGTGCCGCCGGCATCTCGGTGGCATCCAGCCTGCTGGCACGCAGCCCCGGTCTGGACATCGCCATCATCGACCCGGCCGACATCCACTACTACCAGCCCGGCTGGACCTTGGTCGGCGCAGGTGTCTTCGACCCGGCCACCACGGCACGCACGATGGCCAGCGTGCTGCCGCGCGGCGTGCACTGGATCAAGTCCGCCGTGGCCGCCTTCGAGCCCGAGCGCAACGCCGTCATTCTGGACGGCTGCCGGGTCGTCAAGTACCAACAGCTCGTCGTCTGCCCTGGGCTGAAGCTCGACTGGCACGGCATCGAGGGCCTGGCGGAAACGCTGGGCCGCAACGGCGTGACCAGCAACTACCGCTACGACCTGGCGCCCTACACCTGGCACCTGGTGCAGCAACTGCATCGCGGCAAGGCGATCTTCAGCCAGCCGCCGATGCCCATCAAGTGTGCCGGCGCGCCGCAGAAGGCGATGTACCTCTCGGCCGACCACTGGCGGCGCAACGGCGTGCTGGGCGCCATCGACATCCAATTCTGCAATGCCGGCGCGGTGCTCTTCGGAGTGGCCGATTACGTGCCGGCGCTGATGGAATACGTGAAGGCCTACAACATCGGGCTGAACTTTGGGCAGACGCTGGTGTCGGTGGACGGGCCGGGGAAGAAAGCCGTCTTCAGCCAGGCCAAGGCCGATGGCACGAAGGAGTCGATCACGCGCGAATTCGACATGCTGCACGCCGTGCCGCCGCAGAAGGCGCCGGACTTCATCCGCGTCAGCCCGCTGTCGGACGCCGCAGGCTGGATCGACGTCGATCCGGGCACCCTGCGCCACAAGCAGTTCGCCAACATCTTCGGGCTCGGCGACGCCACCAACACCACCAACGCCAAGACGGCTGCCGCCGCCCGCAAGCAGGCTCCGACGGTTGCACACAACCTGCTGGTCACGCGGGGCACCGCCAAGGGCGAGGCCAGGTACGACGGCTATGGTTCCTGCCCGCTGACGGTTGCGCGCGGCAAGATCGTGCTGGCCGAATTCACCTACGGCGGCAAGGTCGCGCCGAGCTTCCCGAAATGGCTCATCGAAGGCACCCGCCCCTCCACCCTGGCGTGGTACCTGAAGGAACGCATCCTGCCGCCCTTGTACTGGCAGGCCATGCTGAAGGGCCGCGAGTGGCTGGCCCAGCCCGAGATGACGACCTGATTGCGGCACCCGCATGGAAGTCAGCCTTCTCGGACTTGTCCTGGGTGCGGTCGTCGGCCTGATCCTGGCGCTGGCCGGTGCCGGCGGCGGCATTCTGGCCGTGCCCCTGCTGGTCTTCGGCCTGCACCTGACGATCATGCAGGCCGCACCGGTCGGCTTGATCGCCGTGGGTGCAGCCTCGGCCCTTGGCGCGGCCCTGGGGCTGCGGGACGGACTGGTGCGCTATCGCGCAGCGGCGCTGATCGGCATCACCGGCATGCTGCTGGCTCCGCTGGGCGTACGGCTGGCCAGGCTGGTTCCCAACCAGCCCCTGATGGTGGCGTTCGCCTTCGTGCTGGCCTGGGTGTCGTGGCGCATGTTCAACCAGGCTCGCGGCACCAAGGCGGCAACTGCAGGGCAGACTGCGGCGCAGATGCCCTGCGTCCTGAACCCGAGCGAAGGCCGCCTGATCTGGACCCTGCCCTGTGCCTGGGCCCTGGCGGGTACAGGCGCCGTGTCGGGTGTGCTCAGCGGCTTGCTCGGTGTGGGCGGCGGCTTCGTCATCGTGCCTTCGCTGAGCCGCTACACCAACCTGCCTGTGCGCAGCATCTTCGCCACGTCGCTGGCTGTCATCGCGCTCGTTTCCGTCGGGGGTGTCAGCGCGGCGGCATGGCAGGGGGCCATCGCATGGAACATCGCGCTGCCGTTCGCACTCGGCGCCATCGTGGCGCTGCTTGCCGGACGGCTGATCGCCGCCCGGCTGGCCGGTGCCCGCTTGCAGCAAGGCTTCGCGATCACCAGTGCGGTGGTTTCCGTGCTGCTGCTGGCACGGGGCCTCGGCTTGATCGCCGCCTAGCGAAGCCAGGCGGCCGGCCTCAGGAGGCCGCGCTGTTGGAAGATATTGGCAAGCACGGCCATCGGCTTCCCGCGAAATCCGAGCGCGGGTGCTGCGCCTCCTCGGAGGGCCTTGCCATGGCCGGGAGCCGTGGCCTGCCGTCATGGCCCCCGGGCGTGGCTGAACGCGCGGAGTTCACTGCTGCGTCGGGCCCCGCCCCTTCGCGATCTCAG
>CAIWPS010000330.1 GCA_903914615.1 uncultured beta proteobacterium
CACCGTTCGCGCGCTGAAGCTGTGGGACCAGCCGGCTTTCGACCCGCGCAAGGCTGCTCCCTCCTGGCGCGGCCGCATCATGGGGGCCCTCGGCCTGAGCATGCCCAAGACCGAGTGGAGCCAGCTGGACCTTGAAAACACCGTCATCGCCAAAGTGATGAACAGCCTGACCGTGGAGCCGGTCAGGCTCAGCCAGCTGGTCAAGGTCAGCTTCGAAGCCGAAGACCCGGCGCTGGCCGCACAGGTGGCCAACGCCTTCGCCAACGAGTACATCGACAACGACCGCGACTCGCGCTTTGCGCTTTCGCAGCAGGTCAGCGGCTTCCTGCAAGAGCGGCTTGCCTCGCTGCGCGAAAAGCTCACTCAGTCGGAAGAGGCGCTTCAGGCGTATCGCGAAAAGAAGGGCATCGTCAACATTGGGGGCTCCGCGCAGGCCGTTGCCGGCAGGCAGGTTGGCGACACCGCCGAGCGCCTGGTGCAGGCGCGCTCGCGAAGGCTGGAACTGGAGAGCGCTTACGAACAGGCCAAGACTGCCAAGCCCGCTGAATACGCCGAGATACCCGCGGTGATGCGTGACCCGGTCGTTTCCGACACGCTGAAATCACTGTCGGTGTCGCGCCGCAACTTGCTTGCGCTGCAGGAGACGCTCGGTCCGCAGCACTACAAGGTACAGCAGGCGCAGGGCGAGGTCGACGACCTGAAGCGGCTGCTGGTGCAGCAAAGCCAGGCGGTGGTGGCCGGCCTGCGTCACGAGTACGAGGCGGCGCGCAGCACGGAAGCTTCGCTGCAGCAGTCCCTCAATGCCGCACAGGGTGGCGTGCAGGTGGTGAACCGCGAGGAATTCCAGCTGGCGGTGCTGGAGCGCGAAGCCCAGAGCAACCGCCAGCTGTACGAAATGTTCGTCAGCCGCGCGAAGGAGACCAACCTGGCCAGCGACGTCCAGGCCGCCGTGGCGCGCGTGGTGGACCGGGCTGTGCCCATCTCCATACCCATCCGCCCCGCGAAGGTTCAGATCGTCCTTGTCGCCTCCGTTCTCGCCCTCTTCATGGGCGCCATGGCCTCGCTGCTGATGGACCGCCTGGACAACACGGTGAAGGGCGGCGACGACGCCGAGTTGCGTCTGCGCCAGCCCGTACTCACGGCGCTGCCGCTGCTTGCCACCGCAGAGCGAACGAAGATGGCTCGTGTCTTCCTCGAAGACGCGCATTCGCACTACGCCGAAGGCATCCGCACGGCGCGCACCGGCGTGCTGCTGTCCAACCTCGATGCACCCAGCAAGGTGCTGCTGGTGACCTCCACGCTGCCCAACGAGGGCAAGACGACGGTGGCCGTGAACCTGGCGCTGGCCCACGCGCAGACCAAGCGCACGCTGCTCATCGACTGCGACATGCGCCGTGCCCAGGCTGCGCGCAGCCTGGGCATTCCGGCGGGTGCGAAGGGCCTCACCAACCTGGTGGCGGGCAATGCCGAGGTGGCCGACTGCCTGTACGAGGTGAAGGACACCAAGCTGCTGGTGATGCCCGTGGGCGACATGCCGCCCAACCCGCTGGAACTGCTGCTGTCGCAACGCTTCAAGGAGGCGTTGAAGCTGCTGTCTGAACAGTTCGAGATGATCGTCATCGACTCGCCGCCGGTGGAACTGGTGTCCGAAGCGCTGGTGCTGGCGCCGCTGGTCACCAGCGTGGCCTTCGTGGTGAAGGCCATGTCCACGCCGGCGCCGCTGGCGCGCAAGAGCATTGCGCGCATCCAGCGCGCCGGCGGCAACATCCTGGGCCTGGTGGTGAACCAGCTCGACTTCAAGCACGCCCAGCGCTACTACGGCGAATACGGCGCCGGCAGCTACGACTACGGCGGCTACCGCTACGGCAGCTACGGCTATGGCGCCAAGCCGCAGCTCACCGACGACAAGGGGCGCAAGAAGCGCAGGGAAGCGCAGGACACCACCATTTAGCACTCCCAGCCCGCCGCTATGGCCGCCCCGTGATCGACATCCACTGCCACCTGCTGCCCGGCATCGACGACGGCCCGCCCACCGTGGAAGCCGCGCTGGCCCTGGCGAAAGCCTGCGCCGACGACGGCATCACGCAGGTGGTGACCACGCCGCACGTGTTCCCGGGCCGCTTCGAGAACTGGCGCAGCAGCATCGCCGAAGAGCACGCGCGTTTTGCCGCCCTGCTGCAGGCCAGCGGCATCGCGCTGGAACTGCTGTGGGCCGGCGAGGTGCGCCTGACGCCGGAAGTGCTGGAATTGCTGGACCGCAATGAACTGCCCTGCCTGGGCGAAGTGGGCGGCTTTCGCACGCTGCTGCTGGAAATGCCCGACGGGCAGGTGCCGCTGGGTGCCATGCATTTCGTGCGGCGTCTGCTTTCGGTGCGCATTCGCCCCGTCATCGTGCACCCCGAGCGAAACCGGGGCGTGATGGAAAAACCCGACCGGCTGCGCGAGTTCGTGGAAGCCGGCTGCTACATGCAGGTCACCGCCGGCTCGTTGGTGGGCCAGTTCGGGCCGCGCGCCCAGGCCACCGCAGTGACTTTGCTGGAATGCGGCTGGGTGCACGCGGTGGCCAGTGATGCCCACAACACAACCGGCCGCCAGCCGCGCATGCGCGAC
>CAIWPS010000331.1 GCA_903914615.1 uncultured beta proteobacterium
CGCCAGGAAACGCCGGCGTGGATCAAGGACAGCCGGAACCCCCTCATCGTGCCGGTGAAGAAGGCGCTGTTCGGTGGCTGGGAAGGCAACTGGATGGGCTACAACAGCGCCCACGACGTGGCGCTGCCCGGGTCCATCGGCCCCCGGGTCGGCTTCCTGATGTACCCGCAGGCCGAGACCGCGGCCGGGCGCGCCGACTCGCTGGCGCCGGACGACTTCAGGTACACGATGTCGGCTCGAGAGACCACTGCCGCCTGAGCAGCCGCAACGGGTGGCTTCAGCGCGGCCGGTCCAGGTAGGCCTCCACCGGCACGCGCACGGTCACCTCGTCGCTGATGGCCGGCAGGTAGTCCCGCATGCCGAAGTCCGAACGCCGCAGCACCGCGGTGATCTCGGCCGTGCACAGGTGCTGCCGGTTCACCGGGCTGGTGGAGCACTGGAAGCGTGCCACCTGCACTGTAAGGACCTGCTCCACGCCCAGCAGCGTCAGCCGCCCCACGGCCGCGACGACGCGGCCCTGCCCGTCGAAGACCAGCCTATCCGAGACATAGCGGATCTTCGGGTGCCGCAGCACCTGGAACAGCCGCAGGCCCGGCGAATCGGCAGACTCGGTGCCGAAGCCCATGTTCAGCGAGGCCGCGTCGACCTCGTAGCTGACGCGGCCGCGGCGCGCGGCGAGGTCGAGCTCGACGGTGCCGGCGGCGCGGTCGAAGCGGCCGCTCTGCGTGGTCAGGCCGAGGTGGCTGAAGCTGAAGGTCGGCGCACTGTGCGCGGTGTCCATCGTGTAGGCGTCGGCACCCAGCGCAACCCGCAGGCAAGCGAGCAGCGCGATCGCGGCGCCGACCCGCGGCGCGGCCATGCCTTCAGTTCCGGTAGGCCTCGACCGGCACCGAGATGCGGATCTCGTCGCTGACGGTCGGGATGTACTTGGTCATGCCGAAGTCCGAGCGCTTGATGGTGGCCGAGATGTCGCCCGCGCACATCGCCTTGCTGTTCACCGGGTGGGTGGCGCAGGCAAAGCCGCTGACCTTCACGCTCACCGGCCGCGTCACGCCCAGCAGCGTCAGGCGGCCCTCGGCGCCGACCACCTTGTCGCCCTCGAACAGCAGGCGGTCCGAGGCATAGCTCAGGGTCGGGAAATGGGCGACGTCGAACAGGCCCTCGGAACTGACGTGCACGGTCCAGGCGCGCGAACCCATGTCCAGCGAGTTCGTGTAGACGGTGAACTCCACCGCGCCGGTGTGCGCCGCCAGGTCCAGCACCACCTTGCCGGCCGTCTTGTCGAAGCGCCCGCGCTGGGTCGTGAAGCCCAGGTGGCCGACCTCGAAGACCGGGATCGTGTACTCGGGGTCGAAGGTGTAGGTGTCGGCGGCCACGGCCGGGTCCGCCACCGTCAACGCGGCCAGCAGCGCCAGTGCGAGTCTCTTCATGATCGTCTCCGTGCGGCTCATTCGGGGAACTGCTGCATGTACAGCGCCACCGCGTGCTTGTTGTCGCCGGTCAGCGGGTGCGCGACGAATTCCATCGGCGTGCCCGGGCGCTGCTGCGTGTTCTGGAACACGTCGAGTTGCTTGACCAGGTAGTCGGCATGCTGGAAGGCCAGCCGCGGGAAGGCCGCGATGCCCTCGCCGCGCGGCCCGTGGCAGGAAGCGCAGGCGATGACGGCCTGCTCGGGCACGCCCTCCTCGTAGATGCGCTTGCCCTCGGCCAGCACCGCGGCGTCCACGGCGCCCACGCGCGGGCGCTGCGGCACCTGCTTGGAAAAGTAGTCGGCCAGGCCGGCGATCTGCGCGTCGGTCAGCTGCCGGCTCAGGCCCCACATGTAGATGTAGCCGTCGGGGTCAGAGCGGCCGTGGCTGCGGAAGTTCGTCAGCTGGCTGGCGAGGTAGCTCGCCTGCTGCCCGGCCAGGCGCGGGAACTGCGGCGAGACCGGGTTGCCGTCGATGCCGTGGCAGGCCGAGCAGACCTGCTGCGCCAGCGCCAGCGGCGGCGCCGCCGGGTCGGCCAGGTTGCGCGAACGGTCGGGGCTGGCGCAGCCGGCGACGACGGCGGCCAGGACCAGGGCCGTCAGGGCCAGCGCGGGTGGGGTGAACTTCATGCGGACCTCCTGCGGCGCGGCTTCAGTAGGCCAGCCAGGCATAGGCGAACAGCGAGTTGTTGTCGCTGGCGTTGCGGCCGAAGCCGTCGTAGTTGTGGCTGGCGCCGTTGAACTGGCTGTAGCCGGTGTACTGCAGGCCCAGGCGCAGGTTCTGGATCGGCGTCCAGAAGACCTCGGCCGTGGCGCCGCGCGTGTTCGGGCTGCCGGTGGCGTTGCCGTAGACGCGGGTCGAGGGCGCGCTGGCATTGGGGTCGGAGGTGACGGTGCCCGTCACGGGGTCGAAGCCCGCGCTGAGGTAGGCCGTGTCGCTGGTCCCGGTGAGCTGGAAGAAGCCCAGGCTGAGGCCGTAGCGGGCCTGGTAGGTGTAGGTCGCCTTCAGCCGCAGCACGTGGTTGGTGTCCTGGCCGTTGCTTGGGGCCAGCGGGTTGCCGCTGGCATCGACATAGGCCGGCACCTGGCCGGCCAGCGAGGCCGGCAGGCGCTGCCGGCTGGTCATGAAGGCGAACTGCGCCGTCACCGTGTGCGGGTCCA
>CAIWPS010000332.1 GCA_903914615.1 uncultured beta proteobacterium
CAACGGCCTGCAGAAGGTGGGCGACGCCTTTGCGCGCGAGACCGGCGTGCAAGTGGTCGTGCAGCACCCCGAAGGCGCACCCGACAAGTTCACCGCCGCCGCCGCCGCCGGCAAGGGCCCGGACATCCTGTGCTGGCCGCACGACCGCGCCGGCACCTGGGCCAAGAGCGGACTGATCGTGCCCATCCGCCCGCCGCGGCGCGTGCGCGACGAGATCGACGACGCGGCCTGGAAGGCCTTCACCTACCTGGGCCAGGTCTGGGGCTACCCGATCAGCATCGAGGCCAACGGCCTCATCTACAACAAGGCGCTGGTGCCTCGGCCGCCGGCCACCTTCGACGAGGTCATCGCGCTGGACAGGCAGCTGCAGCCGCGCGGCCTGCACGCCATCCTGTGGGACTACAACACCTCGTTCTTCACCTGGCCGCTGCTGGCCGGGGCGGGTGGCTTCATCTTCGGCCGCAACGCCGCCGGTGAACTCGACCCCGCGGTGGTCGGCGTCAACCAGCCCGGCGCGCTGCGCGGCGCGCAGATGCTGGAACGCCTGGTCAGGGAAGGCCACATGCCCAAGGGCGCGCGCTACGCCGAGATGGAAGGCGCCTTCAACCGCGGCCAGGTGGCGATGATGATCAGCGGCCCCTGGGCCTGGGACAACGCCAGGAAGAGCGGCATCGACTTCGGCGTCGCGCCCATCCCCGCCGTGGTGCCGGGCCAGCCCAGCAAGCCCTTCGTCGGCGTGCTGGGCTGCATGATCTCCTCGGCCAGCAAGGTCAAGGACGTGGCGCGCGAGTTCATCGAGCAGCGGCTGCTCACCATCGAGAGCCTGAAGACCATCTCGGCCGACGTGGCGCTGGGCACGCCGGCCAACAAGGCCTATTTTCGCGAGCTCAGCAGCGACCCGAACATCGTCGCCACGATGGCCAATGCGCAGGCCGGCGAGCCCATCCCCAACATCCCCGAGATGCAGCGCTTCTTCCCCGCGATGGACGCGGCGCTGGAAGCCATCACCAACGGCCGCCAGGCGCCGCGCGAGGCGCTGGACGGCGCGGCCGCGCGCATCACTGCCCGATGAGGCGCCGGTCGCCGCTGTCCCTGGCTGCCGTCGGCGTGGCCGCGCTGGCCCTGCTGTGGTTCGTCTTCAGCCTGTACACCGCCGGCCAGCCGCTGCCGGCGGTGGGCGTGCTGGCGCTGGGCGGCACGGCGCTCTACGTCTACGGCACGGCCACCAGCGTGGCCTGGAAGTACCTGTTCCCGGGCGTGGCCGGCATGCTGGTGTTCGTGGCCTTTCCGCTGCTGTACACGGTGCAGATCGGCTTCACCAACTATTCGTCGAACAACCTGCTGGCCTACGAGCGCGCGCGGGCCTACCTGCTCGACCAGACCGTGGCCGACGAGGCGCACGCGCGGCCCTACACGCTGCACCGCGAAGGCGAGCGGCTGCGCCTGCGGCTGGGTCCGGCCGAGGACAGCGCCGGCGAGGCGCTGGTCTCGCCGCCGCTGGACCTGCGCACCGCGCCCGCCGCGCCCGTGGCGCTGCAGCCGCTCGCCGGCCTGGCGCTGGGGCCGGCATTGCCCCTGCGCGAGCAGCTCGCCTACCGCGACGCCCTGCTGGCGCTGCAGCTGCAGCTGCCAGGCGGCCCGCTCATCCGCTACGCCGGCCTGCGCGAGTTCGGCCCGGTCGAGCCGCTGTGGCAGGCCAACGCCGACGGTTCGCTGACGCAGCGCACGACGCAGGCCGTCTACCGCCCCAATCGCGAGACCGGCTTCTTCGAGACCGCGCAGGGCGAACGCATCCAGCCCGGCTTCAAGGTCAACATCGGCTTCGCCAACTACAGCCGCATGCTGCTGGACGCCGACTTCCGCGGCCCCTTCCTCAGCATCTTCGTCTGGACGGTGGCCTTTGCCGCGCTCACGGTGCTGTTCTCCACCGCGCTGGGCATGTCGCTGGCGGTGCTGCTGGAATGGCCCAAGCTGAGGCACCGCACGCTGTACCGCACGCTGCTGTTCCTGCCCTATGCGGTGCCGGGGTTCATCAGCATCCTGGTCTTCAAGGGCCTGTTCAACCAGAACTTCGGCGAGATCAACGGCGTCCTCCACGCCCTCTTCGGCATCCGCCCGGCCTGGTTCGCCGACACCACGCTGGCGCGCACGATGATCCTCGTCGTCAACACCTGGCTGGGCTACCCGTACATCATGATCCTGTGCAGCGGGCTCTTGAAGTCGATCCCGGCCGACCTCTACGAAGCCAGCGCCATCGCCGGCGCCGGGCCGCTGACCAACTTCTTCAGGATCACCGCGCCGCTCGTCGCGCGGCCGCTGACGCCCCTGCTCATCAGCGGCTTCGCCTTCAACTTCAACAACTTCGTGCTCATCAGCCTGCTCACCGACGGCCGGCCCGACTACCTCAACACCAAGCTGCCCGCCGGCACCACCGACATCCTGGTCAGCTACACCTACCGCATCGCCTTCACCGACAGCGGCCAGAACTTCGGCCTCGCGGCGGCGATCAGCACGCTGATCTTCGTCTTGGTGGCGGTGATGGCGCTGGTGCAGCTGAAGATCACGCAGCAGAAAGACGCCGCGAGGTAAGCCCCATGGCCATCGTCACCGGCAAGCGCCAGCAGTGGCGCGTCTATGCGGCCCACGCCGCGCTGTGGGCGCTGCTGGCGCTGACGCTGTTCCCGCTGCTGGCGGTGGTCAGCATCTCGCTGCGGCCGGGCAACTTCGCCAGCGGCTCGCTCATCCCGTCGACGATCAGCTTCGAGCACTGGAGCCTGGCGCTGGGCATTCCCTACAAGGCGCCCGACGGCACGGTGACGCAGCCGCCCTTCCCGGTGCTGCTGTGGCTGTGGAACTCGATCAAGATCGCCACCGTCTCGGCCGCGCTCATCGTCGCCATCTCCACCACCGCGGCCTACGCCTTCGCGCGGCTGAGGTTCGCGCACAAGGGCCTCATCCTCAACAGCATGATGCTGCTGCAGATGTTCCCGGTGGCGGTGGCGCTGGTGGCCATCTACGCCATCTTCGAGGGCATCGGCACCCGGCTGCCCTGGCTGGGCATCGAGACCCACGCCGGCCTCGTCGTGGCCTACCTCGGCGGCGTGGCGATGCACATCTGGACCATCAAGGGCTACTTCGAGAGCATCCCGGTGGAGATCGAGGAGAACGCCAAGGTCGACGGCGCCACGCACTGGCAGGCCTTCCGCCACGTGCTGCTGCCGATGGCGGTGCCCATCCTGATGGTGGTCTTCGTGCTGGCCTTCATCGGCAGCGTCATCGAGTACCCGGTGGCCAGCATCCTGCTGCGCGAGGAACCCAACCTCACGCTGGCGGTGGGCAGCAAGTTCTACCTCTACGAGCAGAAGTACCTGTGGGGCGACTTCGCCGCCGCGGCGGTGCTTTCGGGGCTGCCCATCACGCTGGTCTTCCTGCTCGCGCAGCGCTGGATCGTCTCCGGCCTGACGGCCGGTGGAGTCAAGGGATGAAGCACCTTCTTTTGGCGGCCGCGGCCGCTTGGACCCTCGCCGCTCAGGCGCAAAGCACCATGTCCTACGCCAACCGCTACGACCAGGCCGCCGCCGGCACCTACGAGGCACGCGAGCGCGACTGGCGCAACGGCGCCATCAGCTACCAGGTGCTGGTGGACCGCTTCGCACCGTCGGCCGACCTGCAGGCCAAGAAGGCGCTGTACCCGCCGCCCAAGCGCCTGCGCGGCTGGGACGAGCTGCCCACCGCCGGCCCCTACCTGGAGAAGGAAAAGGTGGCGGCGCACGAGATCGACTTCTGGGGCGGCGATCTGCAAAGCCTGGCCGGCCGGCTGGACCACGTGCAGCAGCTCGGCGCCGAGGTGCTCTACCTCAACCCCATCGACCTGGCCTACACCAACCACAAGTACGACACGCTGGACTACAAGCAGGTCTCGCCCGAGTACGGCACCCGCGACGACGTGAAGAAGCTCGCCGCCGAGCTGCACCGCCGCGGCATGAAGCTGGTGCTGGACGGCGTCTTCAACCACATGGGCCGCAACGCGCCGATCTTCCAGCAGGCGCAGGCCGACCCGAAGAGCCCCTACCGCGACTGGTTCGTGTTCGGCCCGCAGTACGCCGGCGGCGCGCGCGGCTGGTGGAACGTGCAGAACCTGCCCGAGCTGAACCTGGAGAACCCGCAGGTGCGCGCCTACCTCTGGGGCGACCCCGACTCGGTGGTGCGCGGCTGGCTGCGCGACGGCATCGACGGCTGGCGGCTCGATGTCGCCTTCGACATCGGCTTTCGCTACCTGCAGGAGCTCACCGACGCCGCGCATGCCGAGAAGCCGGGCTCGCTGGTCGTCGGCGAGATCGCCAACTACCCGCGCGAGTGGTACCCGTCGGTCGACGGCATCCTGCACTTCACGCTGCGCCAGATCATGCTGCGCACGGCCGCGGGCGAGATCGACGCGCCCACCGCCGCGCGCATGGTCCAGCGCATGGTGGCCGATGCCGGCATCGAGAACATGCTCAAGAGCTGGATCTATCTCGACAACCACGACACTGAGCGCCTGGCCACCGCGCTGCCCGACGCGCGCCAGCGCCACCTCGCGCAGGTGCTGCAGTTCACGTTGCCGGGCGCGCCCAACCTGTACTACGGCGGCGAGCTGGACATGGCCGGCGGCGGCGACCCCGCGATGCGCGCGCCGATGCGCTGGGACCTGGTGCGCGAGGGCTACGCGCCGCTGGCCTGGACGAAGCAGCTCGTCCGCCTGCACCGCGAACAGCGCGCGCTGCGCATCGGCGACTTCCGCCTGTGCGAGGCGACCAGGCTGCTGGCCTTCGAGCGCCACACCGACCGCGCTGCCGACACCGTCATCGTGCTGATGAACACCAGCGCCGCACCGGTCACCGAGACCGTGCTGCTGACCAACAGCAAGCTGATGGACGGCACGCGCATGGTCGACCTGCTCGACAACCCCGGCAGCCCGGCGCCCGAGCCCTTGCGCATCGCGTCGTCGCTGCTGAGGGTGACGCTGCCGGCGCATGGCTTCCGCGTGCTCAGGCCCGACGTCGCGCCGCCCGGCGGCTACACCAACTACAAGCGCGTGCAGTGAGATCTAGCGCCGCCGGTAGTCGCGCGGCGTGACGCCGTAGCGCGCCCGGAAGGCGCGGTTGAAGTGCGACATCGTGCGGTAGCCGCAGTCGGCGGCGACGGTCGCCACCGGCTGGCTGCCCTGGCGCAGGCGCACGCAGGCCTCGCTGCAGCGCAGGTCGTTGACGTAGGCCGACCAGGTCTTGCCGGTCTCCCTTCGGAAGTAGCGGCTGAAGGCGGCCGGCGAGACATGGGCCACGCG
>CAIWPS010000333.1 GCA_903914615.1 uncultured beta proteobacterium
CGCGGCGGTCGGGCAGGTCGAAGCGCCAGAGGTGGGTGCGGCCCTGCTGCTCGGCACAGAACAGCACCGCCTGGCCGTCGTCCTCCCACTGCAGCGGGGCATGGACCTCGTGGTCCCATTCGCCGCTGACGACTTCCCAGCTCGCCTCTTCGCGGTCCCACAGCGCCAGCTGCGCCGGCATGGTGTGCTTGACGGCCTGGTGGCTGGCGGTGAAGGCGATGCGGTCGCCGTCGGGGCTGTAGCGGGGGTTGCTGCAGTCCCATTCGGCGTCCTGCACGACGACGACGGTCTTGCCGCTCTTCAGGTCCATCTCGGCCAGCGCGTAGCGGCCGTCGCCGCGCTTCTCGGGCGCCGGGTCGAAGGCGAAGACGACGCGCCTGCCGTCGGGCGAGATGTCGAAGTCGTTGACGCCGGGGTCGGCGCGCGTCAGCTCGTAGGCGCTGTCTTCGAAGAGGTCGCGCGCCTTGCCCGCGGCGCCGTCCTTGCCCAGCGTCAGAAGGTGCAGACGGGCGACGCGGCCCATCGGCAGGTTGCGGTCCCAGTGGCGGTATTGCGCCTCGCTGGTGACGTAGCCGGTCTCCTTGCGGTCCTTGAAGGCCTGATGCTTCTTCGCCTGCGCCCGGGCGCCCTTCGCATCCGGCCAGACCCAGCTGACGAAGACCAGGCGGCGGCCGTCGGGGCACCAGCGGAAGGCTTCGACGCCGGTGGCCACTTCGGCGGCGCGCCGGGCCTCGCCGCCATCGGGGGCGATGAGGTAGAGCTGCGGCTCGCTGTCCTTGCTGCCTTCCTGCTCGCGCTTGGCGGTGAAGGCGACGAGGTCGCCGCGCGGGCTCCAGCGCGGCGCGCCGTCCTTGTCGCCGCATTGCGTGAGCTGGCGCGGCGCGCCGCCCAGGGTCGAGAACAGCCACAGCGTGGAGGCCGACTTGTTGTCGTCCATCGAATAGCGCGTGACGCTGGCCACCGCCTGTGCGCCATCGGGCGCCAGGCTCGGGTTGCTCAGGCGCTCGATCTGCCACAGGTCTTCGACGGTGATGGGCTGTTTTTTCGCCATGCGGCGCTCCTGCGGCGCCTGCCGGAGGCGCCATGGGGTCAAGGGTGGGTTCGTGTCAACGCGGCCGCGCCAGCTGGTGTTCGAGGTGCGCGCGCACCTCGGGCCATTCGCCCGCAGCCAGGCTGTACATCACGGTGTCGCGCACCGTGCCGTCGCGGCGCAGCGCGTGGTGGCGCAGCACGCCGTCCCTGCGCGCGCCCAGGCGCTCGATGGCGCGCTGGCTGGCGAAGTTGTAGTTGTCGGTGCGCCAGCCGACGAGCTGCGCACCCAGGGCGTCGAAGGCATGCGACATCAGCAGCAGCTTGGCGGTGGTGTTGACGGCGCTGCGCTGGCGGCTGCCGGCGTACCAGGTGTAGCCGATCTCCAGCCGCTCCACCGCAGGCACGATGTCGTGGTAGCTGCTGCTGCCGATGACCTCGCCGCTGGCAGCGTCCAGCACCGCGAAGGCCAGGCGGTGGCCTTCGGCATGGCCGCGCAGCGCGGCCTCGATGTAGGCGCGCGTCGCGCCGGGCTCGGGCACCGACGTGACGCGCAGGTTCCACAGCGCACCGTCGGCTGCCGCGGCGGCCAGGCCGGCTTCGTGTTCAAGGGACAGCGGCACCAGCCGCACGGGGCCACGCGCAAGCGTGACGGGCAGGACCGGCTGCATCAGCGGTTGTGCCTCTGCATGAAGACCAGCTTCTCGAACAGCGTCACGTCCTGCTCGTTCTTCAGCAGCGCACCCACCAGCGGCGGCACGGCGACCTTGTCGTCCTTGCTCTGCAGCGCGTCCAGCGGAATGTCCTCGGCCACCAGCAGCTTGAGCCAGTCCAGCAGTTCGCTGGTGCTGGGCTTCTTCTTCAGCCCGGGCAGGTTGCGCACGTCGTAGAAGGTCTTCAGCGCCGCCGCCAGCAGGTCCTTCTTCAGCGTCGGGTAGTGCACCGCCACGATGGCGCGCATGGTGTCGGCGTCGGGGAACTTGATGTAGTGGAAGAAGCAGCGGCGCAGGAAGGCGTCGGGCAGCTCCTTCTCGTTGTTGCTGGTGATGAAGACGATGGGCCGGTGCCGCGCCTTGACGAGTTCACGCGTCTCGTAGACGTAGAACTCCATGCGGTCGATCTCGCGCAGCAGGTCGTTGGGGAATTCGATGTCGGCCTTGTCGATCTCGTCGATCAGCAGCACCACCGGCTTGTCGGTGGTGAAGGCCTGCCACAGCACACCCTTGACGATGTAGTTGTGGATGCTCTTGACCTTCTCGTCGCCCAGCTGGCTGTCGCGCAGGCGGCTCACGGCGTCGTACTCGTACAGGCCCTGCTGCGCCTTGGTGGTGCTCTTGATGTGCCATTGCAGCAGCGGCATGCCCAGGGCCTGCGCCACTTCCTCGGCCAGCATGGTCTTGCCGGTGCCGGGCTCGCCCTTGACGAGCAGGGGCCGCTGCAGCGTCACGGCGGCGTTCACGGCCAGCATCAGGTCCGGGGTGGCGACGTACTGCTCTGAGCCTTGAAACTTCATCGGGGTTGCTCTGGGATGGGTGCGGTTCAGTATAAGGGGGCCCCCTATAATCTAAGGCGAACTACCGCCCCCAAGATGACCCACGCGAAACCCCTCCTGCTGGCCCTTGCGGCCGCCTTTCTCACCGCCCTGGGCGCCACCTCAGCGCAGGCCCAGGACGCCGCCGCCGGCAAGAAGAAGGCGTCGATGTGCATCGGCTGCCATGGCATCCCCGGCTACCAGGCCAGCTTCCCCGAGATCTAC
>CAIWPS010000334.1 GCA_903914615.1 uncultured beta proteobacterium
CGCCCGGCGGGCGGGGCGTCGCGTTCGATCTTGCTGCCGGCCAGCGTCGGCAGGCCGGCGATGTCGAACAGGTTCTTCACTGCGCAGGGCACGCCGGCCAGCTTCATGCGCGCGCGGCGCGGGCTGGCGTCGACGGCGTCGGCGCGCTTCAAGGCCCGCTCGGCGAGCACGGCGGTGCAGGCGTTGATCTTGGGCTCGGTGGCGGCGATGCGGTCCAGGCTGGCCTGCACGGCGGCGCGTGCCGTGATGGCACCGCTGCGTACGGCGTCGGCCGTGGCGACGGCACTCATTCGTCCACCCTGGGCGAGACCGGCGTGAAGACGTTGCCCGGCTCATCCGCCGCCGTCAGCGGCAGGCCCTGCAGCAACTCGGCCATGCCGGCCGCCAGGCCGAAGTACATCGCCACCCCGGCCTTGTGCTCGGCGGCGATCTTCAGCCCCAGCGTGGTGGCGGCGGCTTCGATGTAGGCGCTGTGGTCCATCGTCGGGCCTCCGTTCAGGCTTTGTAGAGCTGGCGGTAGTCGGGCTGCAGGTGGAACCAGTACTGGTAGCCCATCACGTCCTTCTGCATCGCCACGTCCATGGTCGGCTGGAACAGCGGGATGCGCGGCACCTCGTCGTAGGCGATCTGGATCATTTCCTTGACGAAGCTGTCGTACAGCGGCTTGCTCTCGGCAAAGCGGGCGTTGGTGATGACCTTGTCGAGCTTCGGGTTCTGGTAGCTCATGGTGTTGAACACCGCGTTCTGGCCGTGGTAGCACCAGAAGAAGAAGTACTCGGGGTAGTTGAGCCAGCCGCCGAAGCGGTTCAGCAGCAGCGGCATGTCCTTCTTCAGCAGCGCGGCGCGCCAGGTGGCGCCGGGGATCTTGTTGATCTGCGCCTTGATGCCGATCTGCGCCAGCGACTCCTGCATCAGCACCGCCATCGGCTCGCCGATGGTGGCGCCGCCGAGGTCGAAGGACAGCGTGGTCTCGAAGCCGGCGCCGGCCCCCGCCTCGGCCATCAGTGCCTTGGCCTTGGCGATGTCGGTCCTGTAGCCCGTGGGCTGCGGCCAGGCGGTGGTCTTCACCTGCGAACCGGCGGCGCCGTAGAGCTTGATGCCGCGTCCGTACAGCGCGTTGTCGTACATGCGCTCGTAGGGCAGTGCCCAGGCCACGGCCTGGCGGATCTTGGGGTTGTTGAACGGCGGCCTGGTGACGTTCATGCCCAGGTAGACCATCGAGTTCTCGACCGGCGTGCTGCTGACCTTCACGCTGCCGCCTTCCCTGGCCAGTTCCGAGAAGTCCTTGGGCGGCAGGTCGAAGGTGATGTCGATGTCGCCCTTGAGCAGCAGCGCGCGCCGGTTGCCGGCGTTGGGCACCTCGCGCTGGATGATGCGGCGCAGCTTCGGTGGCGGGCCGCTCTTCCAGTCGTCATTGCGGACGTAGATGATCTCCTGCCCGGGCCGGAAGGCCTCGACCTTGAAGGCGCCGCCGCCGGCCACGTTGTTGCGCGTCCAGGCCAGGCCCCAGGGGTCCTGCGCGGTGGCGTTCTTCTTCACCAGTTCGCTGTGGAAGATGCAGGGCACCGGCACCGCCAGGTCGTTCATCGTCAGCTTGTCGCGGCGCAGGAACTTGACGCGGAAGGTGGTCTCGTCGACGGCCTCGAACTGCTCGGGGTTCTCCAGCGAGCCGGCGGCCATCTGGAAGGTGGGAAAGCCGCCCACCGTGACGGCGCGGTCGAAGCTCCACTTCACGTCCTTCGCCGTCACCGGCGTGCCGTCGTGGAACTTCGCGCCCTTGCGCAGCCTGAAGGTGACCGAGTTGCCGTCGGGCGCGATCTTCCAGCTCTCGGCCAGCTCGGGCTCGAGCTTGTCGATGTCGTAGACCACGCGGCCGTCGGGCAGGGTCTTCCTGCCGTAGGTCATCAGGCGGTCGTAGCACAGCCAGCTCACGCCGTAGCTGGCGCGGTTGGCCCCCACGGTGTGGATGTCCAGCGAATTGGGGCCGAACTCGTTCGCCACCACCAGCACGTCCTTGGGCCTCGCGTCGGCACGGGCCTTCTGCGGCATGGCGGCCAGGCCGGCGGCGAAGGCACTGGACGAGATGAAGTCGCGACGGTCCATGGGGCGGGCCTTTCGGGTTTCAGGGCAAGGCTGGTTCGAGCGAGGCCAGGTAGGCGCGCCAGCCGCCGAAGGCCGTGATGTCCCGCGCGCCGGCCAGCGCATGCGCTTCGCACACGAAGCCGTGGACGTGGCGGCCGTCGGCGAGTTCGATGCTGCCCAGCCCCAGCGGCGGCGGGATGAGGGCCAGGAAGGAGCCCACCGCAGCCTGCGGCATGGCCCAGACCTCGACGGCGATGGCGCCGCCGCCCTCGGCCACCTTCAGCAGGCCGGGCTTGGGCGGCGTGGTGCCGGGCAGGGCGTAGAAGCGGTAGGACGGCGCCGTGGCCGTGGCTTCGACCAGCGTGGCGCCGCGCTCGCGCAGCTGCCCGTTCAGCGGCAGCCCCGACAGGTGCGCGCCGACGACGGCGAGGTCCAGCGTGGCCTCGCTGGCCGGGGTTCTCAGCCAGGGCGACGGCGTTGCCTGCCGGCCTTCCCAGGCGCGCGCGGCATGGGCCAGCGCGGCGTCCAGGCCGCCGCGGGCGATGAAGGTGACGCCGAAGGGCAGGCCGGCGGCGGTGGTGCCGGCCGGCAGCGCCAGCGCGCACCAGCCCAGCAGGTTGACGAAGTTGGTGTAGGTGCCCAGCAGGGCGTTGCTGCCCAGCGGGTCGGCATCGACTTCCGCGAAGGTGGGGTGGGTGGGCGCCGTCGGCACCAGCAGCGCATCGACGCGGTCCCACAGCGGCCGCAGTCCGGCCTGCATCTCGCGCAGGCGGTACTGGGCGATGAAGGCGTCGGTGGCGGTGAGCTGGGTGGCGCGTTCGATGACCTGGCGCACCGTGGCGTCCAGCGCCTGGGGCTGGCGCTGCATCAGCTCGCGCACGACGCTGTGGCGCTCGGCCACCCAGGGGCCTTCGTAGAGCAGCGCGGCCACGGCGTGCAGCGGCGCGAAGTCGATCTCGACGAGCTCGTGGCCCAGCGCCTGCGCGTGCGCGCACGCCGCCGCCCAGGCCGGGGCATAAGCCGCGTCGACCAAGGGCTGCGCCGGCACGCCCAGGCGCAGGCGCACCGGCAGGCGGGCCGGGCCGGGGACGAAGTCGCTGTACGCGTCGCCGGCGTCGGCGCCCTCGATCACCGACAGCACATGCGCGGCGTCGTCGGCGTCGTGGGCGAAGATCGACACGCAATCCAGCGTGCGGCAGGCCGGCAGCACGCCGCTGCTGCCGACGCGGCCCGGCGTCGGCTTCAGGCCGACGAGGCCGTTGAAGCCCGCCGGCACGCGGCCCGAGCCGGCGGTGTCGGTGCCCAGCGAGAAGGGCACGATGCCGCGCGCCACCACCACCGCCGAGCCGGCACTGGACCCGCCGCTGATGCGCGCGGGGTCGTCCACGCAGGCCGGGCGGCCGTAGGGCGAGCGCGTGCCGACGAGGCCGGTGGCGAACTGGTCCAGGTTGGTCTTGCCCACCCACAGCGCGCCGGCGTCGAGCAGCTTGCGCACCACCGTCGCGCTGCGCTCGGCGACGCGGCTGAAGGCGGGGCAGGCGGCCGTGGTGGGCTCGCCTTCGATGTCGATGTTGTCCTTCACCGCGAAGGGCACGCCCAGCAGCGGGTAGCGCCGCAGCCGTTCGGGGCCGGGCGGCAGGGCATCCAGGCGCTGCTGCAGCAGCGTCAGCTGTGCGTCCCAGTGCGGCGCCGGGCAGAGATGGATCCACGGGTGCAGCGGCAGGGCCTCCAGCGCCTGCACGCGCACCTGCTGCAGCGCGCCGGCGAGGTCGCCGCCCGTGGCCGCCGCCTGCAGCCAGCCGGCCACACTGCACCACTGCGGCTCGGTGCCGGCGGCGGGCAGGGCGGGGCTGTTCGACATTGGTGCACGGACTGGTATACCAGTGACGGATTAGCAGAAGCTGTGCCAAACCGCGGCCGCGGCGGGCGCCTGCGCCCCGCGCCCGGGCCCTGCGCTGCCGGTGGCCGGACGCTCAGCTGCCCGGGCCGACCCTGCGCACCGGCTCGCGCATCAGCACGAACTCCTCGGCCGCGGTCGGGTGCATGGCCACGGTGCGGTCGAAGTCGGCCTTGGTGGCGCCGGCCGTCAGCGCCACGGCCAGGCTCTGCACGATCTCGGGCGCATCGGCGCCGATCATGTGCACGGCCAGCACGCGGCCGCTGTCGGCGTCGGCCAGCAGCTTCATGCGCGTGCGCTCGCTGCCGCCGATGAAGGCCTGCTTCATGGGCCTGAACTCGGTGGCATAGACGT
Source organism: uncultured beta proteobacterium (assembly GCA_903914615.1). Taxonomy (GTDB): domain Bacteria; phylum Pseudomonadota; class Gammaproteobacteria; order Burkholderiales; family Burkholderiaceae_C; genus Rubrivivax. Next base: position 4,334 of record CAIWPS010000334.1, read on the forward strand.
CGACGCGGTGGCCGGCCGCGACGAGCTCGGCCTCGCCGGGCCCCACCGTGCCGATGGGCGGCAGCATGAAGACGCCGCTCGCCACCCGCGACAGGTCCACCGGACGGTGGCCCGGGCCGAACAGCGCATCGGCCAGCGCGCGGCCTTCGGCGATGGCCACGGGGGTGAGGTTCTTGCGGTTGGTGACGTCGCCGAGGGCGTACACGCCTGCGGCGCCGGTGGCCAGCAGCTCGTTGACCGGCAGTGCCGCCGCGGCGTCGGTGACCAGCCCCACGGTGTCCAGCCCCAGCCCGGCCGTGTTGGGCCGGCGGCCGGTGGCATTGAGCACCCAGGGAAACTCGCGCACGCGGTCCTCGGCCAGCGTCAGCAGCAGGCCGGCGGCCGTGCGCTGCACGCGGCGCGGCACGTTGCCCGGGTGCAGTTCGACGCCGGCGGCCTGCAGTTCCGAAGCGGCGGCGACGCGCAGCATGTCGTCGAAGCCGCGCAGCGGCAGGCGGTCGCGGTAGTACATCGCCACCGCCACGCCCAGGCGCGCCAGGATGCTGGCGAACTCGACCGCGATGTAGCCGCCGCCGATGACCGCGGCCTGCGGCGGCAGGGCGGTGAGGTCGAGCAGCTCGTCGCTGCTGGCGCAGAGCTCGATGCCGGGCAGGCTGTCGCGCACCGGCGCGGCGCCGGTGGCGACGATGATGTGCGGCGCCGTCAGCAACTGTTCGCCCACGCGCACGCGCTGCGGGCCGTCCAACCTGGCCCAGCCCTCGACCAGGGTCACGCCGCCGGCTTCCAGCATCTGGCGGTAGATGCCTTCCAGCCGCGCCGTCTCGGCCGCCTTGGCCGCCGCCCAGCGCGCCATCTCGAAGCGCGGCGGTGCCACGTCCCAGCCGTAGCCGCGCGCATCGCCGATGGCGTCGCCCAGCTGCGCCGCGTACATCAGCAGCTTCTTGGGCACACAGCCGCGGATGACGCAGGTGCCGCCGACGCGGCCGCCTTCCACCACCGCGACGCGGGTGCCGTGCAGCGCGGCGCGCCGCGAGGCCGCGACGCCGCCGGAACCGGCGCCGAGCACGATGAGGTCAAAGTCGGGGGCCATGGGCCGTCTCCTGGTGGGTGGCAGAGAATGTCGCACATGGCCGAAGAAACCGACAGCCGCCGCGCCGAAACCCTGCGCACGCTGCTGCACCACCATGCCCACCGCTACTACGTGCTCGACGCGCCGGAGATCCCCGACGCCGAGTACGACCGCCTGTTCCGCGAGCTGCAGGCGCTGGAAGCGGCGCACCCCGAGCTGCGCCAGGCCGACTCGCCCACGCAGCGCGTCGGCGGTGCCGTGCTGGCGGGCTTCGCGCCGGTGCGCCATGCCGTGCCCATGCTCAGCATCCGCACCGAGACCGACACCACGCCCGCCGGCGCACAGGCCTTCGACGAGCGCGTGCGGCGCGAACTGGAACTGCCCGGGGACGCCCCGCCCGTGGCCTACAACGCCGAACTGAAGTTCGACGGCCTGGCGCTGAACCTGCGCTACGAAGCCGGGGTGCTGGTGCAGGCGGCGACGCGCGGCGACGGCGAGACCGGCGAGGACGTGACGCAGAACATCCGCACCATCGGCCAGATTCCCCTGCGCCTGGCCGGCGTGCCGCCCGCGGTGCTGGAGGTGCGGGGCGAGGTCTACATGCGCCGCGACGCCTTCGAGCGCATGAACGAGCGCCAGCGCGAGCGCGGCGAGAAGACCTTCGTCAACCCGCGCAATGCGGCAGCGGGCGCGGTGCGGCAGCTGGACCCGGCCATCGCGGCGCAGCGGCCGCTGAGCTTCTTCGCCTACGGCCTGGGCGAGGTGCAGGGCTGGGCGCAGCCGCCCACCCACAGCGCGACGCTGGACGCGCTGGCGGCCTTCGGCGTGCCGGTGTGCGCCGACCGCGCGGTGGTGCTGGGCGCGGCCGGGTTGATCGCGTTCCACGAGGCGATGGGTGCGAAGCGCGACGCCTTGCCCTTCGACATCGACGGCGTCGTCTACAAGGTCGACGACATCGCGTTGCAGCGCCGCCTGGGCTTCGTCACCCGCGAGCCGCGCTGGGCGGTGGCGCACAAGTACCCGGCGCAGGAGCAGCTGACGCGGCTGAATGCGATCGAGGTGCAGGTGGGCCGCACCGGCAAGCTCACGCCGGTGGCCAAGCTGGAGCCGGTGTTCGTCGGCGGCACCACGGTCAGCAACGCCACGCTGCACAACGTCTTCGAGCTGCGGCGCAAGGGGGTGCGGGTCGGTGACACGGTGATCGTGCGGCGCGCCGGCGACGTCATCCCCGAGGTCGTCGGCCGCGTGGCGGGCCCGAGGCCGGGCTACGTGCCCAACTTCCGCATCCCGCGAGGATCGGCCTGCCCGGTGTGCGGCAGCCTCGTGCTGCGCGAGAAAGGCGGCATCGACCACCGCTGCAGCGGCGGCCTGTTCTGCGCCGCGCAGCGCAAGCAGGCGCTGCTGCACTTCGCCGGGCGGCGCGCGATGGACATCGAGGGCCTGGGCGACAAGCTGGTCGACCAGCTCGTCGACGGCGGGCTCATCCAGACCCTGCCCGAGCTCTACGCGCTGGATGTGGCCAAGCTCTCGGCGCTGGACCGCATGGCCGGGAAGAGCGCGGCCAACCTCGTCGAGGGGCTGCGCAGGAGCAAGGACACGACGCTGGCGCGCTTCCTCTACGCCCTGGGCATCCGCCATGTCGGCGAGGCCACGGCCAAGGACCTGGCGCGCCACTTCGGCGGCATCGAGCGCGTGATGGCGGCCACGCTGGAACAGCTCTTGGAGGTGCACGACGTCGGCCCGGTGGTGGCGCAGAGCATCCGCACCTTCTTCGACCAGCCGCACAACCGCGAGGTGGTGCAGCAACTGCGCGCCGCCGGCGTGGCCTGGCCCGAACACGAAGGCGAGGCCGACACCACGCCCAAACCGCTGGCCGGCAAGACGCTGGTGCTGACCGGCACGCTGCCCTCGCTGACGCGCGACGAGGCGCAGTCCCTGATCGAAGCCGCCGGCGGCAAGGTGGCCGGTTCGGTGTCGAAGAAGACCGACTACGTGGTGGCCGGCGCCGAGGCCGGCAGCAAGCTGGAGAAGGCGCGCACCCTGGGCCTGGCCGTGCTGGACGAGGCGGCGCTGCGCGCCCTCATCGATGGCTGCGCCTGAGCCTGCCCCGGTGCGGCGGCTGGCGCTGCTGGGCGGCGAGTCCAGCGGCAAGACGACGCTGGCGCGCGCGCTGTCGCAGCGCCTTGCCATCGCCTGGGTGCCCGAGTACGGCCGCCAGCGCTGGGAAGAGCTGCGCGAGACGCTGTCGGTGGCCGAGCTGGTGGAGGTCGCGCGCCGGCAGGTGGCGCTGGAAGACGCGGCCAGCGCCCAGGCCGCAGCGCAGGGCCAGCACTGGCTGGTCTGCGACACCACGCCGCTGACGACGCTGCAGTACTGCCTGCACGACCATGGCCAGGCGCCCGACGGGCTGCGGGCGCTGGCGCGCCGGCCCTACGACCTGACGGTGGTCTGCGCGGGCGACTTCGACTTCGTGCAGGACGGCTGCCGGCGCGACGACGGCTTCCGCGCCGCGCAGCAGGCCTGGACGCTGGCGCGGCTGGACGAGATGGGCGTGCGCCACCACGTGGTGGGCGGTGACGTGCCGCAGCGCGTCGAGCGGGTGCTGGCGCTGATGGACGCAGGGGCATGAAGTCCCGCTGTCGTCCCGGCCTGCGGGCGCGGGCGACAATTCACCGCCGCAGTGGAGAGTTCCGATGACCGTCCGAGAGATCCTGAAGATGGGCGACCCGCGCCTGCTGCGCGTGGCGCCGCCGGTGACCGCCTTCGACACCCCCGAGCTGCATGCGCTCATCGCCGACATGTTCGACACCATGGCCGCCGCCAACGGCGCCGGGCTGGCGGCGCCGCAGATCGGCGTCGACCTGCAGCTGGTCATCTTCGGCTACTCGCGCAACGTGCGCTACCCCGATGCACCGCCGGTGCCGCCGACGGTGCTGATCAACCCGCGCATCACGCCCTTGTCCGACGAGATCGAGGACGGCTGGGAAGGCTGCCTGTCGGTGCCCGGCCTGCGCGGCCAGGTACCGCGGCTGGCGCGCATCCGCTACAGCGGCTTCGACGCCCAGGGCCGGCCCTTCGAGCGCGAGGCCGAGGGCTTCCATGCCCGCGTCGTGCAGCACGAGTGCGACCACCTCGTCGGCCGCCTGTACCCCACGCGCATGACCGACCTCACCAAGCTCGGCTTTACCAGCGTGCTTTTCCCCGAGCTGGAAGGCGCGGGCGACGACGACTGAGCCCGGCGCCGCGGTGTCGCTCAGGCTGTCGCCGACGCCACGTCGCCGACCAGCCGGCCGGCTTCCAGGCTCAGCTGGCGCTGGCAGCGCGCGGCGATGGCCCGGTCGTGCGTCACCAGCACCAGCGTCGTGCCGGCCTCACGATTGAGCTCGAACATCAGCGCCATCACCTTCTCGCCGGTGGCGAAGTCCAGGCTGCCGGTCGGTTCGTCGGCCAGCAGCACCGCGGGCCGCACGACGAAGGCGCGCGCCAGCGCCACGCGCTGCTGCTCGCCACCCGACAGCAGCTTGGGGTAGTGGCCCAGGCGCTCGCCCAGGCCCACGCGCTGCAGCATCGCGGTGGCCGCGGCGCGGGCGTCGCGCTGCCCCAGCAGTTCCAGCGGCAGCATCACGTTTTCCAGCGCCGTCAGGTTGCCCAGCAGCTGGAAGCTCTGGAACACGAAGCCCATGGTGCGCGAGCGCAGCGCGGCGCGCGCGTCCTCGTCGAGCCGGAAGAGGTCGGTGCCGGCGACGACGACGGTGCCCGAGCTGGGCACGTCCAGCCCGGCCAGGATGGCCAGCAGCGTGCTCTTGCCCGAGCCCGAGGCGCCGACGATGGCCACCGACTCGGCAGGCCTGAGCTCGAAGCTGATCTCGTGGAGTATGGTGAGCGTTCCGCTTGAATCGGCCACCTGCTTGGTGACCCGCTGAACCGCAATGAGGGCTTCCGACATCGAAGGCATTTCCACGGCGCGGCGCGCCTTTGCGATGCACTGTACCGCGCTGGCCGCGGCCGCACTGTGCGCCGCCGCGCCCCTGCCTGCGCGGGCCGCGACGCGCACGGTGCTGGTCGTCGGCGACAGCCTGTCGGCCGAGTACGGACTGGCCCGCGGCAGCGGCTGGGTGGCGCTGCTGCAGGCGCGGCTGCAGCAGCAGCGCTTGGACTGGACGGTGGTCAACGCCAGCATCAGCGGCGACACCACCTCGGGCGGCCGTTCGCGCCTGCCGGCGCTGCTGCAAGGCCACCGCCCGGCCGTGGTCGTGATCGAGCTCGGCGGCAACGACGCCCTGCGCGGGCTGCCGCTGAGCGCGACCGCGGACAACCTCAAGGCCATGGCCGCTGCCGCGCGTGCATCCGGCGCAAGGGTGCTGATCGTCGGCATGGCCGTGCCGCCGAATTACGGCCGCCAGTACGGCGCCGATTTCATCTCGCTGTTCGCCACCGTCGCGCGCCAGCAGCAGGCGGCGCTGGTGCCCTTCCTGCTGGCCGGCGTGGCCGACGTTCCGCAGGCCGACGAGCTGTTCCAGGCCGACCGCATCCACCCCAAGGCCGAGGCGCACCCGCGCCTGCTGGACAACGTCTGGGCCGTGCTGGGGCCGATGCTCAAGGGCGCGCCACCGCATCCATGATGCGGCGGCGCGAGGCGTTCAGGCCGCGTAGTCGCTGAGGGGCACGCAGCTGCAGAACAGGTTGCGGTCGCCGTGGACGTTGTCCACGCGGCCCACCGGCGCCCAGTACTTCTGCCGCCGCAGCGCCGGCACCGGGTAGGCGGCTTCCTCGCGCGTGTAGGCGTGCGGCCAGTCGGCCTTCAGCAGGGCCGCGGCGGTGTGCGGCGCGTGCTTCAGCGGGTGGTCGTCCTTCGGCCAGGCGCCGCTTTCGACCTTCGCGATCTCGCCGCGGATGGCGATCAGCGCATCGCAGAAGCGGTCCAGCTCGGCGCGCGGTTCGCTCTCGGTGGGTTCGACCATCAGCGTGCCGGGCACGGGGAAGCTCAGCGTCGGCGCGTGAAAGCCGTAGTCGATGAGGCGCTTGGCGACGTCCTCGGCGCTGATGCCGGTGGCGTCCTTCAGCGGCCGCAGGTCGAGGATGCATTCGTGCGCCACGCCGCCGCCCTTGAGCTGCGGGTTGCCGCCCGAGTACAGCACCGGGTAATGGTCGGCCAGCCGGGCCGCGATGTAGTTGGCGCTGAGGATGGCGACCTCGGTGGCGTCGCGCAGGCCTTCGGCACCCATCATGCGGCAGTACATCCAGCTGATCGGCAGCACCGCGGCGTTGCCCAGCGGCGCGGCGCTCACCGCGCCGACCGAGTGCTCGCCGCCGATGCCCGCCGTGCGGTGCGCGGGCAGGAAGGGCACGAGGTCGGCCACCACCGCCACCGGCCCCACGCCCGGCCCGCCGCCGCCGTGCGGGATGCAGAAGGTCTTGTGCAGGTTGAGGTGGCTGACGTCGCCGCCGAACTCGCCCGGTGCGGCGACGCCGACCAGCGCGTTCATGTTCGCGCCGTCCACGTAGACGCGGCCGCCGTGCTGGTGCACCAGCGCGCACAGCTCCTTCACGCGCACCTCGAAGACGCCGTGCGTGCTGGGGTAGGTGATCATCACCGCGGCCAGCTTCGCGCTGTGCTGCTCGCACTTGGCGCGCAGGTCGTCCATGTCGACGTTGCCCATGGCGTCGCACCTGGTGACGACCACGGTCATGCCGGCCATCTGCGCGCTGGCCGGGTTGGTGCCGTGGGCGCTTTCGGGGATCAGGCAGATGTCGCGCTGAGCCTCGCCGCGGCTGGCGTGCCAGGCCTTGATGACCAGCAGCCCGGCGTATTCGCCCTGGCTGCCGGCGTTGGGCTGCAGGCTCACGCCGGCGTAGCCCGTGGCCTGCGCCAGCCAGGCGCAGAGCTGGTCGTTCATCGCCCAGGTCCCCGCGAGCTGGTCGCGCGGCGCGAAGGGGTGGACGTTGGCGAACTCGGGCCAGGTGATGGGGATCATCTCGCTGGTCGCGTTGAGCTTCATCGTGCAGCTGCCCAGCGGGATCATGCTGCGGTCCAGCGCCAGGTCCTGGTCCGACAGGCTGCGGATGTAGCGCAGCATCTCGGTCTCGCTGTGGTGGCGGTTGAACACCGGGTGGGTGAGGAAGGCGCTGCTGCGGCGCAGGGCGGGCGGGATCAGCGGCTCGATGCCGCGCTCGAAATCGGCCACGCGCGGCGGCACCTGGCCGGCCTCGGCGAACCAGCTCCACAGCTGCTCGATGTCCTCGCGCGTCGTCGTTTCGTCCAGCGCGATGCCCAGGTGCAGCTCGGAGGCGCGGCGCAGGTTGGCGCCCCCGGCAAGTGCGCGCTTGAGAATGGTGTCGGTGCGCACGCCGGTCTCCACCGTCAGCGTGTCGAAGGCATGCGCGGTGATGACCTTGTGGCCCAGCGCCTTCAGTCCCTCGGCCAGGATGGCGGTGTAGCTGGCGACGCGCTGCGCGATGCGCTTCAGCCCCGCGGGGCCGTGGTAGACCGCGTACATGCCGGCCATCACCGCCAGCAGCACCTGCGCCGTGCAGATGTTGCTGGTGGCCTTCTCGCGGCGGATGTGCTGCTCGCGCGTCTGCAGCGCCAGCCGGTAGGCGGGCGCGCCATGCGCGTCGACGCTCACCCCCACCAGGCGCCCGGGCATCGAACGCTTCCAGGCATCGCGGCAGGCCAGGTAGGCGGCGTGCGGGCCGCCGCCGCCCATCGGCACGCCGAAGCGCTGGGTGTTGCCGACAACGATGTCGGCGTCGAACTCGCCCGGCGGTACCAGCAGCGTCAGCGCCAGCAGGTCGGCGGCGACGATGAAGGCGGCCTGCCTGGCATGCGCCTGCTCGACGTAGGGCTTGAGGTCGTGGATGAGGCCGGTGGTGGACGGGTACTGCGCGATGACGGCGAAGTAGTCGTTCTCTTCCATCAGCTTCGGCGCGAAGCCGACCAGCAGCTTCAGGCCCAGCGGCGCGGCGCGCGTGCGCAGCACCTCGATGGTCTGCGGGTGGCAGTCGCCGGCCACGATGACGGTGTCGCTCTTGCTTTTCACGCTGCGCCGGGCCAGGGTCATGGCCTCGGCCGCGGCGGTGGCCTCGTCGAGCATGCTGGCGTTGGCGATGGCCATGCCGGTGAGGTCGCAGACCATGGTCTGGAAGTTCACCAGCGCTTCCATGCGGCCTTGCGAGATCTCGGCCTGGTAGGGCGTGTAGGCGGTGTACCAGGCCGGGTTCTCGAGGATGTTGCGCAGGATGACGCCCGGCGTGTGGGTGCCGTGGTAGCCCTGGCCGATGTAGCTCTTCAGCACCTGGTTGCCCGCTGCCAGCGCCCTCAGCTCGGCCAGGGCCTGGGCTTCGCCCACGGGCGCCGGCAGGTCCATGGACTTCGCCCGCGCGATGCTGCGCGGCACGATGGCCTCGATGAGGGCGCGGCGGCTGGCCGCGCCTATCACCGACAGCATGTGCACTTCGTCGTCGGCGTCGGGCCCGATGTGGCGGGCGACGAATTCGGCGGCGTTCTCGAGTTCGCCGAGCGGCTTCAGGGCGGTCATCAGCATGGGGAACTTTCGATCAGAGGGTCTTCAGCAGCGCGTCGTAGGCCGGCGGGTCCATCAGCTGGTCGAACTCTTCCATCTTCGTGATGTGGACCTTGAAGAACCAGCCGTTGCCCAGCGGGTCGGTGTTGGCCAGCGCGGGGTCGGCGCGCAGCGCCTCGTTGACCTCGACGACCTCGCCCGTCACCGGCATGAAGATGTCGGCCGCGGCCTTCACCGATTCGACGACGCCGGCGATCTCGCCCTTGGCATAGGTGCGGCCGACCTCGGGCAGCTCGACGAAGACGACGTCGCCCAAAGCGTCCTGCGCGTGGTGGGTGATGCCGACGATGGCGGCTTCGTGGTCTTCGATGTTGACCCACTCGTGGTCGGGGGTGTACAGGGTCGTCATGGGCGGGGCTCCTGGTGATCGCCGGGGTTCAGCGCTTGTACTGGTGGGGGTGGAAAGGCATGGGCACGACGCGCATCGGCAGCCGCTTGCCGCGCACTTCGGCATAGACCTCGTGCTGCGGCAGCGCGTGGTCGCGCGGCAGGTAGGCCATGGCGATGGGCTGGTTGACGCTGGGTGCGAGCGTGCCGCTGGTGACGGTGCCGAGCTTGCGGCCGGCGGCGTCGACGATGGTGGTGCCCTCGCGCACCGGCACGCGCTCCAGCCCCAGCAGGCCGACGCGCTTGCTCGGCGCGGCGCCGGCGAGGTGGCTTTCGATGACTTCGGCGCCGGGGTAGCCACCGGCGCGCGCGCCGCCCGGGCGGCGCACCTTCTGGATCGCCCACGACAGGCCGGCCTCGACCGGGCTCGTCGTCTCGCCGATATCGTGGCCGTACAGGCACAGGCCGGCTTCCAGCCGCAGCGTGTCGCGCGCGCCCAGGCCGGCAGGGCCGACCTCGGGCTGGGCCAGCAGGGCTTCGGCCAGCGCCACGGCGTCCTGCGCCGGCACCGAGATCTCGTAGCCGTCCTCGCCGGTGTAGCCCGAGCGGGTGACGAAGCATCGCGCGCCCGCGAGGTCGAAGGGCCCGCCGCTCATGAACACGAGGTCGGCGACGTCGCGGTTCAGCCGCGCCAGCGCGACCGCCGCCTGCGGCCCCTGCAGCGCCAGCAGGGCGCGCTCGGGCATCGGCAGCACCTGGCAGCGGTGGCCGATCTGCGTGCTGAGGTGGCGGGTGTCGGCGTCCTTGCAGCCGGCGTTGACGACGAGGAAGAGGTCGCCGAAGGTGGCCTGCGCGGCGGCCGGCGTGCGCACGATCATCAGGTCGTCCAGCAGCCCGCCGCTGGCGTTGGTGAAGAAGGCGTAGCGCTGACGACCGGGGGCGAGGTCGACGACATCGACCGGCACCAGCGTCTCCAGCGCCGCCGCGGCGTCGGCGCCGACCAGGCGCAGCTGACCCATGTGCGAGACGTCGAAGAGCGCCGCATGTTCACGGCACTGGCGGTGCTCGGCGATGACGCCGGCCGGGTACTGCACCGGCATGCTGTAGCCGGCGAAGGGCACCATGCGCGCGCCCAGGCGCAGGTGCAGGGCATGCAGGGGGGTCTGGAGGAGGGCGGCGTCGGCCATGGCGGAATCCTTGGGAGGGCATCAACACGCGCACGGCTTGCGCCGTGCACGGGGCCCTCGCTGTCCGCTTTACCTGAGAGATTCGGCGTTGC
>CAIWPS010000335.1 GCA_903914615.1 uncultured beta proteobacterium
GCCCGCTCAGGCGGCGTCGAGGGTGCGGGCGTTCCAAAGCGCGATGACCCGCCGGTGCGGGTGGTCGGCCTCGAAGCCCAGGATGGCGATCGACGCCGGGTCGATGGCGAAGTGCTGGCCCTGCGCCACCGGCAGGCCGATCCAGCGCGCCGCCAGCACGCGCCCGAACTGGCCGTGCGAGAACAGAGCGACCTTGCCGGTGAGATCGCGCAGGCGGGCGATAAGGCGGTCCGCGCGATCGCTGGCCGCGGCCGGTGCGTCGCCCCCAGGGCAGCCGTCCTCCCAGATGTCCCAGTCGGGATGGCGTTCGTGGATCTCGGCCGTGCGCAGGCCTTCATAGTCGCCGTAGTCCCATTCGGCCAGGTCCGGCTCGATCTGCGCCTGCGCCCCGAGGCCTGCCCCTTCGCAGGTGCTGCGCGCGCGCAGCCGGGGGCTGGTCAGCACCTGCGTGAAGACCAGGCCTTGTAGCGTCCTGGCCAGGCCGCGGGCCATGTCCTGGCCATGCGCCGTCAGCGGCAGGTCGGTGCGCCCCGTGTGCCGGCCGGACAGCGACCACGCGGTCTCGCCATGGCGGATGAAGTAGAGCTGCAGCGGCGGGTTCACGGCACTTCCATCGCGGCGCCGTACTGGCCTTTCAAGGCGGCGCTGTTGCACCGTGCGCGATGCAGCAAAGCCTGCTGCGCCGCCGCGCGGTTGGCGTCCCGGCCGGCCCAGATGTCCAGCGCCGGATGCTGCAGCGCGCGGGCGAACGAGAAGCTCAGAGGCCAGGGCGCGGCGGCGCCGAGATGGATTTCGTTCAACCGGTGGCTGGCCACCTCGCCGGCCTGCCCGCCCGACAGGAATGCGATGCCGGGCACCGCTGCCGGCACCGTGCGCCGCAGGCACTGCAGGGTCGCCTGCGCGACCTCGGCGGCGGTGTCCCACACGGCGCAGTCCAGGCCTGCAGTCACCATGTTGGGCTTCAGGATCGTCGCTTCCAGCGCCACCCCCTGACGAACCAGCTGCTCGAAGACGCAGCGCAGCACGGATTCGGTGACCTCCTGGCAACGCTGGCGCGTGTGCCCGCCGTCCATCAGCACCTCGGGCTCGACGACGGGCACCAGCCCCGCTTCCTGGCACAGGGCGGCATAGCGGGCCAGCGCGTGGGCATGGGCCTCGATGCAGGTGGCGGTGGGCAGCAGCGCACCATCCACCGCGATGACGCCGCGCCACTTCGCGAAGCGCGCCCCCATCCCGGCGTAGGCCTGCAGGCGCTCGCGCAGCCCGTCCAGGCCTTCCGTCACCTTCTCGCCAGGGTGCCCGGCCAGATCCTGGGCGCCGGTGTCGACCTTGATGCCGACGATGAGGCCGGCGTCTTGCGCCACCTTCACGAAAGGCGTGCCGTCGGCGCGGGCCTGGCGGATCGTTTCGTCGTACAGGATCACGCCGCTGATGCATGCGCCCAGGCCGGGCGCGGTCAGCAGCAGTTCGCGGTAGGCGCGGCGCATCTCGGCCGTGGTCGCGATGCCGGCCGCGGCGAATCGCCTGTTGCAAGTGCCTGTGCTCTCGTCCATCGCCAGCAGGCCCTTGCCCGGGGCGACCAGGGCCTGCGCCGTGCCGGTCAGCGCCTGCAGGTTCATCGCGCGGCGCCCCATTGCCAGTCGCGGATCTCGGGCAGGTCCTGGCCATGCCGGTCGATGTAGAGCTTGTGCTCGATCAGCTTGTCGTGGCAGGTCTGCTTCAGGTCGTCGGCCGCGCCGCCGAGCTGGGGCAGGCAGTCCAGCACCTTCAGCACGAGGTGGAAGCGGTCCAGCTTGTTCTGCACCCGCATGTCGAAGGCCGTGGTGATGGTGCCTTCTTCCCGGTAGCCGTGGACGTGCAGCTTGCGGTTGCTGCGGCGGTAGGTCAGCCGGTGAACCAGCGAGGGGTAGCCGTGGAAGCCGAAGACGACGTGCTTGTCGCGGGTGAAGAGCGAGTCGAAGTCGGCCTCGTCCAGGCCGTGCGGGTGCTCGCTGGCCGACTGCAGCTTCATCAGGTCGACGACGTTGACGACGCGCACCTTCAGCGCCGGCAGTTCCTTGCGCAGGATGGACGTGGCGGCCAGGATCTCCAGCGTCGGCGTGTCGCCGCAGCAGGCCATGACGATGTCGGGCTGGCCCTCGCCCTCGCTGTCGTTGCTGGCCCACTTCCAGATGCCGATGCCTTCGGTGCAGTGCACCACGGCCTCGTCCATCGTCAGCCACTGCGGCAGCGCGTGCTTGCCGGCGATCACCACGTTGACGTAGTTGCGGCTGCGCAGGCAGTGGTCGGCCACCGAGAGCAGGCAGTTGGCGTCGGGCGGCAGGTAGACGCGGACGATGTCGGCTTTCTTGTTGACCACGTGGTCGATGAAGCCGGGGTCCTGGTGCGTGAAGCCGTTGTGGTCCTGCTGCCAGACATGCGAGGCGAGCAGGTAGTTCAGCGACGCGATGGACCGCCGCCACGGCAGCTCGCGCGTCACCTTCAGCCACTTGGCGTGCTGGCTGAACATCGAGTCGACGATGCGGATGAAGGCCTCGTAGCTGTTGAACAGGCCGTGGCGGCCGGTCAGCAGGTAGCCTTCCAGCCAGCCCTGGCACTGGTGCTCGCTGAGCATGGAGTCCAGCACCTGGCCCTCGGGCTGGAGGAACTCGTCATTGGCGAGCCGTTCGGCATCCCACTGGCGGTTGGTGACCTCGAAGACCGCGCCCAGCAGGTTGGACACCGTCTCGTCGGGCCCGAAGAGACGGAAGTTGCGCTCCTTCTGGTTGAGCCTGATCACGTCGCGCAGGAAGCCGCCCAGCACCAGCGTGTCCTGCCCCTGCGTGGCCCCGGGCGAGACGACGGGCACCGCGTAGTCGCGGAAGTCGGGCAGCTGCAGTTCGCGCAGCAGCAGGCCGCCGTTGGCATGCGGGTTGGCGCCCATGCGACGTGCGCCCCGGGGCGCCAGGGCAGCCAGTTCGGGCCGCAGGCGGCCGTCGGCGTCGAACAGCGCCTCGGGCTCGTAGCTCTTCATCCAGGCTTCGAGCAGCGCCACGTGGGCGGGGAACTCGGGGCTCACCAGCAAGGGCACCTGGTGCGAGCGGAAGGTGTTCTCGATCTGCAGGCCGTCGACTTCCTTCGGGCCGGTCCAGCCCTTGGGCGAACGCAGCACGATCATCGGCCAGCGCGGCCTCGTCTTCACGCCGCGACGGCGCGCGCCTTCCTGGATCTGCCGGATTTCCTCTATGGCGCGGTCGGTGGCTGCCGCCATGCGCCGGTGCATCGTCATCGGGTCGTCGCCCTCGACGAAGATCGGCGCCCAGCCGCAGCCGACGAAGAACTGTTCGAGCTCCTCGTGGCCGATGCGGGCCAGCACAGTGGGGTTGCTGATCTTGAAGCCGTTGAGGTGCAGGATGGGCAGCACCGCACCGTCGGTGACCGCGTCGAGCAGCTTGTTGGAATGCCAGGCCGTGGCGAGCGGGCCGGTCTCGGCCTCGCCGTCGCCGATCACGCAGGCGACGATGAGGCCGGGGTTGTCGAAGGCGGCGCCGAAGGCGTGGCTGAGCGAGTAGCCCAGCTCGCCGCCTTCGTTGATCGAACCCGGCGTGGTCGGTGCCACGTGGCTGGAAATGCCGCCCGGAAACGAGAACTGCTTGAACAGCTTCTTCATGCCGGCCAGGTCTTGCGTGACGCCGGCGTAGACCTCGCTCCAGGTGCCTTCGAGGTAGACGTTGGCTACCAGTGCCGCCCCGCCATGCCCCGGGCCGGCGATGTAGAACATGTCGAGGTCGTGCTCCACGATGGCGCGGTTCAGGTGCACGTAGATGAAGTTCTGCCCCGGAACCGTGCCCCAGTGCCCGACCACCAGCGGCTTGACGTGCGACAGCCGCAGCGGCTCGCGCAGCAGCGGGTTGTCGTAGAGGTAGAGCTGGCCCACCGACAGGTAGTTGGCGGCGCGCCAGTAGGCGTCGATCTTGCAAAGCAGCTCGGGCGACAGCGTGCGGTTTTCCATCCCGCCATTGGGGCGCGGGTGGCGCCGGCCGTCTGTGCGCCAGTGAACACGGCAAGGGCGCTGGCCTGGCCGCCGCCGGCAGGCGCGGCGGCATCCGGCTCAGCGCGGCCAGCGATCGCGCAGGGCCCAGGTGTGGCGGGCGATCTGCAGGTCTTCCTGCGAAGGCAGCACCTGCACCGCGCAGCGCGACGCGTCGCCGCTGACGCGGCCCGTGCCACGCCGGTTGCGGGCGTCGTCCAGCGCGACGCCCAGCCAGGCCAGGCGTGCGCAGACGCTGGCACGGACGACGGCGTCGTTCTCGCCGATGCCGCCGGTGAACACGATTTCGTCGATGCCGCCCAGCGCGGTGCCCATGGCGCCCACTTCCTTGGCGACGCGGTAGCAGAACATCTCGATGGCCAGCCTGGCCTGGACGTCAGTGGCGGCCGCGGCGTGCAGCGCGCGCATGTCGCCGCTGAGGCCCGAGATGCCCAGCAGGCCACAGCGGTGGTCGACCAGGTCTTCGACCATCGCCGCGTCGAATTGCATCTCGCGCATCAGGTGCACGATCACGCCGGGGTCGAGGTCGCCGCTGCGCGTGCCCATGATGAGCCCGCCGGTGGGCGTCAGGCCCATGCTGGTGTCGATCGACTGGCCCCGGCGCACGGCGGTGATGCTGGCGCCGTTGCCGAGGTGGGCCACCACCAGGCGCGGCGGCAGCGCCGCCGCGAGCTCGTGCACGATCGACTCGCAGGACAGGCCATGGAATCCGTAGCGCTGCAGGCCCGCGGCGCGCAGCGCCGGCGGCAGCGGCAGCGTGCTGGCCACCGGCGGCATGCCGGCGTGGAAGCAGGTGTCCAGGCAGGCCACCTGCGGCAGGCCGGGGAAATGCTCGGCCGCGCAGCGCAGGACCGCCAGCGCCGCGGGCGTGTGCAGCGGCGCGAAGGCCACCGCCGCTTCCAGTTCGCCCATCACCCCGGCGTCGACGACGCAGTGCCTGCGCACCCGGGGGCCGCCATGGACGATGCGGTGGCCGATGGCCCGCGGCGCCGGCCACGGACCTTCGGCCAGCAGCTTGCCGATGCGCGAAAGGACGTCACCGGCGCCGGTCGTCGGGCAGGCTTCGTGCAGCAGGCTGCGGCCCCCTTCGCCCTCGGCGTGGATGACGGCGGCCGCGCCGCCGACGGTCTCGGCTTCTCCCGTCAGCACGCCGACGACGCCGCCGCCGCTGCCGACCCGGTAGAGGCCGAATTTCAGCGACGACGAACCGCTGTTCAGCGCCAGCAGATGCACTTCGGGGTCGCCGCGCGATGCGTCCTTGGGGGTGTGGTGCAGAAAGTCACCTTGAGCGGGTGCAGCCCCGGCAATGTCGTTCAGGGGGGCTGAGCTGTCCGTTCGGCACCGCACGGGCCGCGCGCCGTTTCGGTGGCCGACACGGGCCGGGGCGCGGCATCAAGCGCTGGCCCCGTGGCGCGAGCGGTAGTACGCTGCGCCCTGCCTTCGGTCCGGGCCCGCTTCCGCCCAGGATCGCACCCGGACTGCAACCCAAGGAGCCTCCATCATGAATCGCGTGACCGGCATCGGCGGCATCTTCTTCAAGGCCAAGGACCCCAAGGGTCTGGCGGCGTGGTACCAGACGCATCTCGGCCTGAAAGTCGAACCCTGGGGCGGCGTCAAGTTTGAATGGGCTTCCAAGGACAATCCGGCGGGCACGGGAACGACGGTCTGGAATCCCTTCGACGAGAACACCGCCTACTTCGCGCCGAGCCAGGCGAGTTTCATGATCAACTACCGCGTCGAAGACCTGCACGCGCTGATCGCCCTGCTGAAGAACGAAGGCTGCGAGGTCGACCCGAAGGTCGAAGAGTCCGAGTACGGCAAGTTCGGCTGGGTGATGGACCCGGAGGGAAACCGCATCGAGTTGTGGGAGCCGCCGCCGGGCGGCTGAGCTTCCAGGCCTGCACATCGGGCGGCGGATTCAACAAAGGACGGCGATGGCCAAGGCAGGCACGGCGAAAGTGGCGGTGAAGGCGGCTGCAGGGGCGGCCGGCGTCGGGTCCCCGTCGGCGTTGATCGACGGCAAGATCGCGGCCCTGGGCGACTGGCGGGGTGAACTGCTTGCGCGTCTACGCGCACTCGTCAAGGCGGCAGACCCCGACGTGGTCGAGGAATGGAAATGGCGCGGCACGCCTGTCTGGTCGCATGCCGGCATCCTGTGCACCGGCGAGACCTACAAGAGCGTGGTGAAGATGACGTTTGCCAAAGGCGCGGCGCTCGATGACCCGTCCCGGCTCTTCAATGCCAGCCTGGACGGACATGTCCGGCGGGCCATCGATTTCCCTGAGGGCGCCGCC
>CAIWPS010000336.1 GCA_903914615.1 uncultured beta proteobacterium
AGAAGTCGAACATCAGCAGCGTCTTCTTCAGCCCGGCAGCGGCCACGGGGGCGACTTCGGCGTCGTCCAGCAGCTCGATCAGCGGGTGCACGTTGTAGCCGCCCACCATGGTGCCCAGCAGTTCGGTCGCCTTGGCCTTGCTCAACAGTGGCACGGCCAGGTCGCCATGGGCCACCGCGGCCAGGAAGCTGGCCTTGACCTTGGCGGCGTCGTCCACGCCGGGCGGCACGCGGTGCGTCAGCAGGTCCAGCAGGAAGGCTTCCTCGCCCGCGGGCGGCGCCTTCACCAGCTCGATCAGTGCCGCGGTCTGCTTGGCGTCCAGGGGCAGCGGCGGGATGCCGAGCGCGGCGCGTTCGGCGGCATGTTGTCGGTAGGCTTGCAGCATGGGGGGCTTTCGGGTGGGAATGAAGAGGATGCGGCTTCAGGCTTGCGGGACGATGACTTTCAGGCCCTTGAAGTAGTCGCGGTAGAAGCCGGCGTCGCGGGTGATGAAGGCGTCGCACTGCATCATGGCGTGGGCGCCGATGAGGAAGTCGGCCACCACGCGTTCGCGCCGGCCGCCGCGGTCGCGGAAGCGCCGCTGCATGTGGCCGGCACGCGCGGCCGCCTGCTCGCTGGTGGCCAGGAAGCGGATGCCGAATTCCGACAGCGCGTCCATCACGGTCTCGCGCGTTTCCAGCATGGACTGCACCTCGGCGATGACGGCATCGCAGACCACGACCTCGCCCACGCCCAGGGCCTGCGCCACCGTGGCGGCCGAGGCGGTGGCAAAGCGGGCATCTTCGGTCAGGATGTCGAGCAGCACCGACGAATCGACGGCGATCACGGCACTTTCGGCTCGGGATAGGGGTCGCCGGGGGCGCGCCCGCGGATGGCGCGCATGGCGTCGTCGGTGGACTTGAAGCCTTCGGCCAGCTTGAAGCGCCCGCGCAGCCGCGAGAGCGCATCATCGACGTCCTTGCGCAGCACGATGCGGCCGTCGATGAGCTCGACCGTCAGCTTGCTGCCCTTGGTCAGGCCCAGGGCGTCGCGCACGGCCTTGGGCAGGGTGATCTGCCCGCGTTCGGCAACGGTGGCTTCCATGGCGGCCTCTGAACGAAAAAGTATGCGCGAATGATACATACTACGGACCGCAGACACAAGCGCATGGACAGGCCCGCCAGCGATCCCGATGCCACCGTCGTGCGGCCGCGCGCCGCCCGTGAGGTCGATCCCGACGCCACGGTGCTGCGGCCTGTGGCGCCGGCCTCGCGCCGAGACGACCCCGACGCCACCGTCATCGTCGCGCTGGCGCCGCCCGCCGAGGTGCCGGCGCGCGGCCAGCCTGCGCTGCCGCGCTCGCCGATCCTGGCGCTGTCGCCCGGGCTGCGGCTGCACGAGTACCGCATCGACCACGTGCTCGGCCAGGGCGGCTTCGGCATCACCTACCTGGCCACCGACGTCCACCTGAACGCCGCGGTGGCGATCAAGGAATACCTGCCCGAGGAGATCGCCTTCCGCGCCGGCGACCGCAGCGTCAGCCCCAACGCCAGCCGCCACCGCGACCGCTACCGCGCCGGGCTGGAGAGCTTCCTCGTCGAGGCGCGCACGCTGGCCAGCTTCCGCCACCCGGCCATCGTGCGCGTGGCCCGCTTCTTCGAGGCCCACCGCACCGCCTACATGGTGATGGAGTACGAGCAGGGCAGCCCGTTCAAGACCTGGTGGCCGCAGCACGCCGGCCTCGGCGAGCCGGCGCTGGTCGAGCTGCTGCTGCCGCTGCTGGACGGCCTGGCCGTGGTGCATGCCGCCGGCTTCCTGCACCGCGACATCAAGCCCGACAACATCCAGGTGCGTGCCAGCGACGGCAGCCTGGTGCTGCTGGACTTCGGCAGCGCCGGCCAGACGGTGGCCGTGGCCGAGCAGGGTGCCGTGGTGCTGACGCCCGGCTACGCGCCCATCGAGCAGTACGGCCTGGGCCAGCAGGGCGCGTGGACCGATCTCTACGCGCTGGCGGCCACGCTGTACTGGGCGGTGGCGGGCAGGAAGCCGCCCGACGCGGAAATGCGTGCCGTCAACCCCGGCGCGATGGTGCCTGCGGAAGAGGCCGGCCGCGGCCGCTGGGGCCGCGCCTTCCTGCAGGCCATCGACTGGGCGCTGAACCCCGACCCGGCGCGGCGGCCGCAGAGCGTGGCCGAATTCCGCCGCGCGCT
>CAIWPS010000337.1 GCA_903914615.1 uncultured beta proteobacterium
CTGAGCCCGGACCAACGTGCCGTCGCCCGTGGCCAGGTCCTCTTCAACACCAAGCCGATCAAGATCACCGGCGTCGGCGGCCTCAACGACGACCTCGGCCTGCCGACCATCGTCGGCAGCTGCACCACCTGCCACAACGCGCCCAACGCGGGCGACCACTCGGTGCCGCTGCCGCTGGCCATCGGTGTGGCCGACGCGGCGCGGCGCACGCCCGACCTGCCGCTGTACACGCTGCGCAACCTGGCCACGGGCGCCACGGTGCAGGTCAGCGACCCGGGGCGGGCGCTCGTCACCGGGAAGTGGAAGGACATCGGGCGCTTCAAGGGCCCGGTGCTGCGCGCGCTGGCCACGCGCGCGCCCTACTTCCACAACGGCATGGCCGCCGACCTGGGTGCGGCGGTGGACTTCTACAACACGCGCTTCGAGATCGGCCTCACGGCGGCAGAACGGGCCGACCTGATCGCCTTTCTGCGCACGCTTTGACGGCGCCGCAGCGCGCCTGGGAGAACGACCATGGACGAACTCTTCAGCGGCGGCCACCAGCGGCTGCAGGGCAGCCTCGACCGGGGACTGCACGGTGTCTGGGCGCGCGCCGCCGCGGACACGCTGCGGCGCCGGGCCCACGCACCCGCGCCCGCGGCGCCGCGCGCCGGCGCTCGCCTGCCACCCTGGGCCGGCATGGCGGCATTGGCCTGGGCGTCGCTGGCGGCCTGGTGGTCCAGGCTGTCCGCCGCAGGGCCGCATTGAACCCCGTGCTCAGCCCGGCCGCGCACCGCCCCAGCGCCGCTCGGCGGCGTCGAAGACCCATTGCACGGCCAGCGCCAGCAGCGCCGCCGGCACGGCGCCCGCGAGCATGGCCTGGGTGTCGTTGACGGCCAGCCCGGCGACGATGCGTTCGCCCAGGCCGCCGGCGCCGATGAAGGCGGCCATGGTGGCGGTGCCGACGTTGATGACGGCCGCCGTCTTCACCCCGGCGAAGAGCAGCGGCCGCGCCAGCGGCAGCTGCACCGCCCACAGCACCTGGCGCGGCGTCAGCCCCAGCGCACAGGCCGCCAGGCCGAGCCCGGCCGGTACCGCCGCCAGGCCGGCGTGGGTGTTGCGCACGATGGGCAGCAGCGCGTAGAGAAACAGCGCCAGCAGCGCCGGCAGCGTGCCGATGGCGCCGACGAGCGCGATCAGGAAGGCCAGCAGCGCCAGTGAGGGGATGGTCTGCACCAGCCCCACCGCCGCCAGCACCCCGCCCGCCAGCCGCGGCCGCCGCCAGGCCCAGACGCCCAGCGGCACGCCGGCCGCCATGGCCAGGGCCAGCGAGCCCAGCACCAGGCCGAGATGCTGCAGCGTCAGGCGCAGCAGGTCGGGCGCGAACAGCCGGGCCGCGAAACCCGGGCGCACCGTGGCTGTGGCCATGCCCCCGGCAAGGAAGCGGCGCGCCACCTCGGCGAAGCTCAGGCCGTCTAGCTCGACCTGGGCGTTGAGCGTCACCATCGTGCGCTCGTCGATGCGGCCGGCCAAGGCCTGGAGCGCTGTCGCGTCGACGCCGGCGCGCATCAGCAGCACGGCGTCGTAGCGCGGGAAGAAGGCGCGGTCGTCCTGCAGCACGCGCAGGCCGTAGCGGCCGACCTGGGCGTCGGTGGAGTACACGTCAATGAGGTCGACCTGCGCCGCCTTGACGGCCGCGTAGGCCAGGCCGTGGTCGAGCGCGGCGCCGGCGGGCTGCGGCAGCGCGTAGGCGCGTTGCAGCGCCGGCCAGCCGTCGGCGCGGGCCTGGAACTCGTGCGACAGCCCCATCCGCAGCGCATCGGCAGGCAGCCGCGCGAGGTCGGAGATGCGCAGCAGGCCCAGCCGCGCCGCCACGCTTTCGCGCACCGCCAGCGCATAGGTGTTGTTGAAGCCCAGCGGCACGGCCGCCTTCAGGCCGCGGGGGGCCAGCCAGCGGTTGAGCTCGGCGAGGTCGGGGTTGCCTTCGCGCTGGAGCAGCTCGCGCACGATGGTGCCGGTGTATTCCGGGTAGACATCGACGGCGCCGCTGGCCAGCGCCTGTTCCAGGATGCCGGTGTTGCCCAGGCCGGGCCGGTGCACGGCGGGCGTGCCGGCGGCCTGCAGCGTCTGGGTCACGATCTCGCCCAGGATATAGCTCTCGGTGAAGCGCTTGGAACCGACGACCAGCGGCGCGGCCGCCGCCGCGTGGGCGGCCAGC
>CAIWPS010000338.1 GCA_903914615.1 uncultured beta proteobacterium
CCGCGCACGAGGCGGCGGCGAAGTCCTCAGAGCCAGTGCCCGCTGTGGCGGTGGCGGCGCTGCCCTGAGGCCATGCCGACACGAGGTCGCCCGGTCCTTGTGACCGGCGCCGGGTACGCGGCTGCAACGAGGGGACCTGGGGCCGCAGGCGCGGCGAGGTCACCCCAGGTGCGCCCAACCCGTGGGAATTCGCCGGAAGCAGCCCAGCGCATCCACTTCCTCCGTGCAGACTTCCTCCGCCGTGCTTTCCAGGATTTCGCCGTCTGCGATGCGCGCGATCGCGTCCCGAGTCGCCTTGTAGCCGGCCAGCGCTCTGCTCTCAAGGTTGTAGCCGGGCACGCGAAAGCTGTACACCATCACCGTCTGAGAATCATCCACGTCGCACTCCTCATTGGCGGCCATGGTACGCGCCTGAACTGACCTGGAGCTGGCGGTCATTTTCATGCTCCTGACACATTGCGAAGCGTTACTGGAAGGATTTGCATCCTCGGCACCTGCCGCCACCCCGGAGCCCGCATGACCTTTGGACGCTATGCCTTCCTTGCCGTTCGTTCGCTAGCGACGCTGCTGCTGACCGCCGCCGGCACCCTTCACGCGCAGACGGCCATCTGCTACAACTGTCCGCCCGAGTGGGCCGACTGGGCCACGGAGCTGCGCGCCATCAAGGAAAAGACTGGCGTGACCGTGCCCCCGGACAACAAGAACTCGGGTCAGTCGCTCTCGCAGTTGGTGGCCGAGAAGTCCAGTCCGGTCGCCGACATGGTGTACTACGGCGTGACCTTCGGCATCCAGGCCAAGAAAGAGGGCGTCACGGCCGCATACAAGCCCGCGGGCTGGAGCGAGATACCCGATGGACTGAAAGATTCTGAAGGCCACTGGTTCACGATCCACTCAGGCACGCTGGGGTTCATGGTCAACACGGCGGCGCTGAAGGGCAAGACGGTTCCTCGCTCTTGGGCCGACCTGCTCAAGCCCGAGTACAAGGGGTTGATCGGCTACCTTGATCCTGCTTCGGCCTTCGTAGGTTACGTGGGAGCCGTGGCCATCAATAGTGCACGCGGCGGCAGCCTGGACAACTTCACGCCCGCCATCGACTACTTCAAGGCCTTGAGGCGCAACCAGCCCATAGTCCCGAAGCAGACTTCATATGCACGCGTGCTGTCCGGCGAAATCGCCATCCTGCTCGACTACGACTTCAATGCCTACCGCGCCAAATACCGCGACAAGGCACCGGTTGAATTCGTCATTCCGGCAGAAGGCACGGTGGTCGTCCCCTACGTGATGAGCCTGACGGCCGGAGCGCCGAACGCTTCCAATGGCCGCAAGGCACTGGACTTCGTGCTCTCCGACGAGGGGCAGGCCATCTGGGCCAACGCGTTTCTGCGGCCCGTGCGCGCCTCGGCCATCTCGGCGCAGGCTCAATCGCACTTCTTGCCCGCGAGCGAATACGCACGCGCACGCACGATCGATTACGCCAAGATGGCCGAAGTACAGAAAAGCTTCTCCGATCGCTATTTGCGCGAGGCACAATGACCCCGGCTGGGCGTGACGCCGCAGCACGCGCCGCCTGCATCGCCCCGGCCACGACATTGTTCGCGGCCTTCTGGCTGCTGCCGATGACCCGGCTCGTTGCCCTTCCCGCCAGCAAAGGCTGGGCAAATTATTTCGCGGTGCTGACGGAAGGGCGTTACTTCGTCAGCCTACTGCAGACCCTGGCGCTTTCGGGCGCCGTCACAGCGGTTTGCCTGCTGCTAGCGGCGGCGGTGGGCCTGGCTCTTGGGCGCCAACGCTTCGCGGGCCGTCGGGGCCTGCTGGCGTCGCTGACCTTGCCCTTGTCATTCCCAGGCGTCATTGTCGGTTTCTTCGTGATACTGATAGGAGGGCGCCAAGGGCCGGTGGCCGATTTCACCGAGGCCTGGATGGGCACGAGGGTGACGTTCGCATACGGTTTGGGCGGCCTGTTTGTTGCCTATCTCTATTTCTCCCTGCCGCGCGCGGTGGCGGCCTTCACCGCCGCCGCCGAATCCATCGATCCACAACTCGAAGAGGCCGCGCGATCTCTCGGGGCCTCGGGTTGGCTGTTGGCGCGCGACGTCTGGCTCCCATGCCTGGCCCCCACCGCCGTAGCGGTAGGCGCCATCGTGTTCGCCACCTCGATGGGGGCCTTCGGCACGGCATTCACCCTGTCCAGTCGCTACGAAGTGCTGCCCATCACGATCTACAACGAGTTCACCAATTACGCCAACTTTGCGTTGGCTGCCTCGCTTTCGCTGGTCCTGGGTCTCATGACGTGGTTGGCCCTCTTCACCGCCCGGCAGTTCAGTCCCACGGCACTGGGGGCCGGCGCGTGAACCTGGGCGGCCGCCCGGGCGTACCGCCGCTGCTGTGGGCAGTGACGCTTGCCGTCTCCGTATTCACGCTTGTGCCCATGGGGGTCTCGATCACGGCCGGGTTGCTGGTCAACTACGCCGACGGCTTCAGCGCGGGCTTCACGACGAGGTGGCTGGGAGAAGTCTGGGCGGGCCATGGTGAGACCGCCTGGCACTCGGTGGTCCTGGCGTTGGCCTGCACGGCGACAACGCTGGCGGCCGGCGTGCCCTGCGCCTACGCCCTGGCACGCAGCCGCAGCCGGGCTGCACGCGTCTACGAGGAACTGCTGACGCTGCCGGTGGCCGTGCCGGGGCTGGCCACGGCACTGGCATTGATCCTGGCCTACGGCAGTTGGCGCGGGTTTCGACAGAGCTATGCCTTCATCCTGGCCGGCCACATCGTCTTCACGCTGCCTTTCATGGTGCGCACGGTGGCAGCAGCGTTCTGCCGAGACGAACTCGTGGCGCTGGACGAGGCCGCCCGCACCCTGGGTGCAGGGTTCGTACAGCGCGTCCTCGGCGTGCTGATACCTGCCGTGGCGCCGTCCCTTGTGGCGGGCGCACTGATGGTCTTCACGCTTTCCGTGGGCGAATTCAACCTCACCTGGATGCTGCACACACCTTTGACCAGGACGCTGCCGGTGGGACTGGCCGACAGCTACGCCTCGATGCGCATCGAAATCGGTTCCGCCTACACGCTGGTCTTCTTCGCCGTCGTGCTCCCGGTGCTGGGGTTGATGCAACTGCTGGCAGGCGCACTGGAAGGTCGGCATGGGAAGTGACCTGGCCGCAGCTCCAGCTACCCGCGTTGAAGTTCTCGGCTGTGCCAAGACCTACGCCGGCGGAACGGTGGCGCTGCAGCCCACGGATTTGACGGTCGAGCCAGGTGAAGTCGTGGCGCTCCTGGGACCATCGGGCTGCGGGAAGACCACGTTGCTGCGCGTCATTGCCGGGCTGGTCGCTCCCGACCTGGGCGGTTGCGTGCGCTTCAATCAGGACGATGTGACCGACCGCCCGGTCGAACTCAGGGGCGTCGGCATGGTGTTCCAGCACTACGCACTGTTCCCGCAAATGGACGTCGCGGCGAACATCGGCTACGGCCTGCGCGTTCGACGCCTGCCCGATGCGCAGGTCCGGCAGCGCGTGGGCAGTCTGGTCGAACTGATGCGACTGCAGGGGCTGGAAAAGCGCCGCCCGGCTGAACTCTCGGGAGGGCAGCGCCAGCGTGTGGCGCTGGCGCGCGCCGTGGCGGTGCAACCGCGAGTGCTACTGCTCGACGAACCGCTGACGGCGCTGGATGCTGCACTGAAGGTTGCCTTGCGTGATGAACTGGCCGAGTTGCTGCGGCGGCTGAAGATCACCGCGCTTCACGTCACGCACGACCAGTCCGAAGCGATGGCCATTGCCGACCGGTTGGCCGTGATGCAGACCGGCCGCATCGTGCAACTTGGCGATGCGGAGAGCCTGTACCGGCGCCCGGGACACGCCTTTGTCGCCGAGTTCCTGGGCCGTGCCAACCGCTTGAAGAGGTCAGACGCCGACGTTGCGCAGGGGCTGCTTAGGGCGGGAGGCCAGACCCGGGCATGTCCGCCTGGGCTGCAGGCCGAGCGCGAACTGCTGCTGCGGCCCGAGGATGTGCAATTGGCGCCAGCGGGCACAGGTGCCGATGCGAAGGCCGGGTCCGAAGCGGCAACGGTCGAACGGCGCGTCTTCCTGGGTGAGCGAGTGCAACTGCGTGTGCACACGGGGGACCAGGGCCAGTGGCTTTGCGATGCTGCGAAGGACACGCCCTTTCAAGCCGGCGACCGCGTGCGCCTGATCTGGCAAGCCAACGACCTGATTCCCTGCGATGGCATCTGACGCCCCCTCCCCGCCGCGACTGCTGATTCAGCTGAGCGACCCCCATATCAAGTCGCCCGGGGCGCTGGCCTACGGCCGGGTGGACACCGCTGCCTACCTCCAGGACGCGGTCAATGCAATCAATGCTTTGAATGTGCCGCCTGTGGCTGTTTTAATCACCGGCGACCTGACCGACTTCGGGCGCCCCGCGGAATACGCCCACCTGCGCCAACTGCTGCGGCCACTGCGCTGCCCGGTGTACCTGATGCCAGGCAACCACGATGATCGTCTAGCCTTGCGGCAGGCCTTTCCGTCGGAGGTCCAGGCCCTCACGAGCGAAACCGATGACATGGCAGCATTCATTCAATATGCCATCGACCTCGGCGGCCTGCAGCTCATTACACTCGACACGACGGTGCCCGGTGCCCCGCACGGGGAGTTGTGTCCGCGCCGACTGGCATGGCTAGATGCGCGCCTGGCTGCCGCGCCGAACATGCCCGCGGTCGTGGCCATGCACCACCCGCCTTTCATCACCGGCATTGCACACATGGACGAAATCGGCCTGCGGGAAGGCGCGAAGGAATTGGCCGAGCTGGTAGGACGGCACCCCCAGGTGGAACGGGTCGTCTGCGGGCACCTGCATCGCAGCATCCAGGTACGCTGGGCCGGCACGCTGGCAATGACCGCACCCTCCACGGCGCATCAGGTCTGCCTGGACCTAGACTCCGAGGGCCCCACAGCCTTTACGATGGAACCGCCGGGCTTCCTCGTGCACGCCTGGGGGAGCCTTGGGCGCGTCGTCAGCCACACCTTGCAGGTAGGCCGTTTTCCGGGGCCGTTTCCGTTTCACGCGGAAGGCGAACTCATCGACTGAGGACTCGGCGTGGCGCCGTACTTCGAGGCGGCGGGATCTCTGGCTCGAGCACAGCCGTACCATGCCGTTTGACAGTCGACCAGCTCGTGAGGAGTCGTACTGCACGGTGATCAGGACTGAACATGCTCACTGGATAGTTTTCCCCCGAGCATCGCCGCGTTCGCGTCGAGCTGCCGCTTGCCACGGTCGATACCGCAGGCAGCCCCGTCATCTTGATGACCATGGAATTCACGACCACTGAATTCGGATCCGCCGTTCGACTCGATGCGCCGGGTTCCCAGTCAGCCCCTGTTGATGTCCCTCACTTGACCTTCGATCAATGGCTGACTCGACGCGCGATGGTCTTTGTGCGTGATAACGACCCAGATCGATGCGCCAGCGAACTGGTTGCGACCGTCGTAACGGGAAGGTGCTTCGGCGGGAGGGCGCTGCTCAGTCCGGGCGGCGGTCGATGCCCGCCAACAGCCCGAACACCCCAGGCGGCTGCGAGAAGGGCCGAGGCGCCGAAGACGCCGCAGGCGCTCTGACAAGCAACGTGGCGATCTGTCGAATCGCATCGGAGATGCGGCCGAATGAGTCCTTGAAAGTCATCGTGACGACCATGAGGGATCTCCCGCTTGCAACAGAACGAAACCGGTCGGGGCTGGTTCACTCAGTGTGCTCCCGCGGCG
>CAIWPS010000339.1 GCA_903914615.1 uncultured beta proteobacterium
CCAGCGCCGCCGCGAAGGCCATCGGGATGCCGAAGCTGAAGGCCACGCCCAGCACCGCCTGCGGCATCGCCACCCAGCGCTTGGCGTAGGGGTAGATCAGCGTCACCGCCAGGCCGATGAAGGACAGGCTGATGGCGCTGGGGTTGGTGCTGAGCACGAGGCCGAAGGCCGCCAGCGCCAGCGCCGCGCCGACCAGCATCGCCTCGGCCACCGGCAGGGCGCCGCGCGTCACCGGGCGCTGCGCGGTGCGCTTGACGTGGCGATCGAATTCGCGGTCGGCGACGTCGTTGGCACAGCAGCCGGCGCTGCGCATGAGGATGGTGCCCAGCACGATGACGGCCAGCAGGTGCCAGCCCGGCCAGCCGTCGGCGGCGATCCACAACGCGCTCAGCGTCGGCCACAGCAGCAGCAGCCAGCCGGCAGGGCGGTTCCAGCGGATGAGGTCCAGGTACAGCGCCCAACGCGTGGGCGCCGGCGGCGGAGGGCTGACGGCCTGCATGGTGCGCATTATCGGCAGCACTGCCGCCACCGGCGGCTCAGCCCTTGGGCGTGATATCGCGCACAGGCCTTCGCCAGGCGTTCGGCTCCTTCCGGAGCCTCCCGTGCGGGCTCAGAGCAGCGACGCGAGCAGGCTGGCGGCGTGCACGGCGTCGCGCCCGGTCCCGTCGGCGATCTGGTGGCGGCAGCTGGTGCCGTCGGCGACCACGACGGCGTCGGGCGCGCGGCGGATGGCCGGCAGCAGCGCCGCCTCGGCCATCTGCATCGAGACCTCGTGGTGAGCCGCCTCGTAGCCGAAGCTGCCGGCCATGCCGCAGCACGAGCTTTCGATCAGCTCGGGCTGCGCACCGGGGATCAGGCGCAGCACCTCCAGGATCGGCGCCACCGCGGCGAAGGCCTTCTGGTGGCAATGGCCGTGCACCAGCAGCGGCCGGTCCAGGGCCTTGAGCTCCAAGGCGAAGCGGCCGGCCTTCGCCTCGCGCGCGACGAACTCCTCGAACAGCAGGGCCTGTGCCGCCACGTCCTGCGCCGACGCGCCCAGGCCCAGCGCCAGCGCCTCGTCGCGCAGCGTCAGCAGGCAGGAGGGCTCCAGGCCGACGATGGCGATGCCGGCCCGCGCCAGCGGCTGCAGCGCCGCGGTCAGCGCGGCCAGCTTGGCGCGCGCGAGGTCGACGCGGCCGGATGCGAAGTCCGTGCGGCCGCAGCAGTGGTGGCCCGGGGCCTTGCTCGCCACGTGCAGGGCGTAGCCGGCAGCGTGCAGCACCTGCACCGCGGCCAGGGCGTTCTCGGTCTCGAAGCCACCGTTGAAGGTGTCGACGAAGAGCACCACCACCTTGTGCCCGCCGCGGGCCAGCGCGAGCGCCTCGTCGCGGTCGACGAAGGGCGTGGCCGGGCGGCTGCGCCAGAAGGTGTCGCGGCGCCACCGCGGCAGCCTGCGCCGGGCCGACAGGCCCAGCCAGCGTTCGCCCAGCCGGCGCATCAGCGGCGAGCGGTTGCGCAGGTTGAGCAGCGCCGCCAGGCCCGGCGTGGCGGCCACGCGGTGGAGTTGCTGCGGCAGCGCGCCGAGCAAGCGGTCGCGCAGCCCCGGGCCGTGGCGCAGCCGGCGCTGGGCCAGGAACTCGATCTTCATGCGCGCCATGTCCACGCCGGTGGGGCAGTCGCGCCTGCAACCCTTGCACGACACGCACAGGTCCATGGCCGCGGCGACGGCCTCGCCGGTGAAGGCGTCCGCGCCGAGCTGCCCCGAGAGCGCCAGCCGCAGCGTGTTGGCGCGGCCGCGCGTCAGGTGCTGCTCGTCGCGCGTGACGCGGTAGCTCGGGCACATCGTGCCGGCGTCGAACTTGCGGCAGTGGCCGTTGTTGTTGCACATCTCGGCCGCCATGGCCAGGCCGCCGGTGCTGTCGCCGCCCGTGCCCGGCGCGGTGGTGATCTCGGTGACGGGGTCGGCCCTGACGTTCCACGCCGACCAGTCCAGCACCGGTGTCAGTGCAATTCGCCGGTAAGGCTTCGGCGCCGCCACGGGCGGGAAGCGGAACAGCGCGCCGTCGTCCATCTTCGGCGGGTCGATGATCTTGCCGGGGTTGAAGAGGCCCGCGGGGTCGAATTCGCGCTTGATGGCGCGCAGCGCCTCGTGGATGGCCGGGCCGAACTGCCATGCGATCCACTCGCCGCGGCACAGGCCGTCGCCGTGCTCGCCGCTGTACGCGCCCTTGAACCTGCGCACCAGCACGGCCGCCTCTTCGGCGATGGCGCGCATCTTCGCGGCGCCGTCGGCGCGCATGTCCAGGATGGGCCGCACGTGCAGCGTGCCGACGCTGGCATGCGCATACCAGGTGCCGCGCGTGCCGTGGCGCGCGAAGACCTCGGTCAGCGCGTCGGTATACGCGGCCAGGTGCTGCAGCGGCACCGCGCAGTCCTCGATGAAGCTCACCGGCTTGCCGTCGCCCTTCAGGCTCATCATGATGTTCAGGCCGGCCTTGCGCACCTCCCACAGCGCCTTCTGCGGCGCCTCGTCGGGCATGGGCACGACGCAGCCGGGCAGGCCGAGGTCGCCCATCAGCGCACCCAGGTCGGCCAACTTGCCGTGCAGCACGGCGCGGTCGCTGCCGGCGAACTCGACGAGCAGGATGGCCGCGGGGCGGCCGATCAGCGCCGTCTGGATGGTGGCGCGGAAGGCCGGGTTGGCCAGGCTCAGCTCGATCATCGTGCGGTCCACCAGCTCGACCGCGGTGGGGCCGAGGGTGACGATGTGCTGCGCCGCGTCCATGGCGCGGTGGAAGCTCTCGAAGTTGACGACCCCGAGCACCTTGCCGCGCGGCAGCTCGGCCAGCGGCAGCGTCAGGCTGCGCGTGACGGCCAGCGTGCCTTCGCTGCCGACCAGCAGTTGCGCCAGGTTGACGCTGCCGTCGGCTGTGTAGGGCCGCTCGCCCTGCGGGTGGAAGATGTCGAGGTTGTAGCCGGCGACGCGGCGCAGCACCTTGGGCCAGCGGGCCTCGATCTCGGCGCGGTGCTGGTCGGCCAGGCCGCGAACGAAGTCGGCGATCTGCGCGGCGCGGCCCGTGGCCGCCGACACCGGGCCGAAGTCGACGACCTCACCATCGGACATCCAGGCCTGCGCGCCGACGACGTTGTGGACCATGTTGCCGTAGGCGATGGAGCGCGAGCCGCAGGCGTTGTTGCCCGCCATGCCGCCCAGCGTGGCCTGGGCGCTGGTCGACACGTCGACCGGGAACCACAGGCCATGGGCCTTGAGCTGCGCGTTCAGGTGGTCCAGCACCAGGCCGGGCTGGACGGTGACGCGGCGGTTCGCCACGTCCAGCTCGAGCACGCGCCGCAGGTGCTTGGCGTGGTCGATGACGAGCGCCGCGCCGACGGTCTGGCCGCACTGGCTGCTGCCCGCGCCGCGCGGCAGCACCGGCACCTTCAGGCCGCGCGCGATGGCCAGTGCAGTGGCCACGTCCTCGTCGCAGGTCGGCACGAAGACGCCCACGGGCATGACCTGGTAGATCGACGCGTCGGTGGCGTAGCGGCCGCGGCTGGCGGCGTCGAAGAGCACCTCGCCCTTCGTCTCTCGGCGCAGCTGCTGCGCCAGCGCCTGGCACACGTCGCCGGGCGGCAGGCTGGTGTGCGGGTGCGTGGCGGCCATGGATGCAAGGGCAAGCGCGGTCATTCTGGCACGCAGGCCCCAAGGGAAACCCACATCGAAAGCGGCCCTGGCGCATGCAAGACTGCACCGCGAAAGGAAGCCCCATGCTCACCCTCGACCAGCACCCCAGCGGCCGCCATTTCCTGCAGATCCCCGGCCCCAGCCCGGTGCCCGACCGCATCCTGCGCGCGATGAGCCTGCCCACCATCGACCACCGCGGGCCGGAATTCGGGCAGCTCGGCCTGAAGGTGCTGGCCGGTATCCAGCAGGTGTTCAAGACGAAGCATCCGGTGGCCATCTACCCGGCCTCGGGCACCGGCGCCTGGGAAGCCGCGCTGGCCAACACCATGAGCCCGGGCGACACGGTGCTGATGTACGAGGGCGGCCAGTTCGCGACGCTGTGGCAGAAGATGGCGCAGCGCCTGGGCCTGCAGCCCGAGTTCCTGGCCCTGCCCGGCACCTGCGCCGTCACGGGGCTGCCTCTGAGCTGGCGACACGGCGTGCAGGCCGGGCTCGTCGAGGAGCGGCTGCGCGCCGATGCCGGCCACCAGATCAAGGCCGTGTGCGTGGTCCACAACGAGACCTCCACCGGCGTCACCAGCGACATCGCCGCGGTGCGGCGCGCCATCGACGCCGCGCACCACCCGGCGCTGTTGATGGTGGACACCATCTCGGGCCTGGCCAGCGCCGACTACCGCCACGACGAATGGGGCGTGGACGTCGCCATCAGCGGCTCGCAGAAGGGGCTGATGCTGCCGCCCGGCATCAGCTTCAACGCCCTGTCGCCACGGGCGCTGGACGCCAGCCGTACGGCGAAGCTGCCGCGCAGCTTCTGGGCCTGGGACGAGATCGTCGAGATGAACCGCGGCGGCTACTGGCCCTACACGCCCAGCACCAACCTGCTGTACGGCCTGCACGAGTCGCTGGAGATGCTGCTGGGCGAAGGCCTGGACGCGGTGTTCGCGCGCCACCAGCGCTGGGCCGCGGGCGTGCGCGCGGGCGTCGCGGCCTGGGGCCTGGCCATCCAGTGCGCCGATGCGGCCGTGCATTCGCCGGTGCTGACCGGTGTCGTCACCCCGCCGGGTGTGGATGCCGACGCGGTGCGCAAGCTCATCCACCAGCGCTTCGACCTCTCGCTGGGCACCGGCCTGGGCAAGGTCAGGGGGCGCATGTTCCGCATCGGCCATCTCGGCGACAGCAACGACCTCACGCTGCTGGCCACGCTGGCGGGCTGCGAGATGGGGCTGAAGCTGGCGGGCCTGAAGCTGGCCGGCAGCGGCGTGCAGGCGGCCATGGACCACTTTGCTGGACACCCGGCCTGAAGCTGGCCACACGAGGAGACTCGAGATGCAACGACGCACCCTGCTGATCAGCAGCGCCGCCGCGCTGGGCACCCCGGCGCTGCGCGCCGAATCCGCCTGGCCCTACTCGACCGTGCGCATCGTCGTCGGCTTCCCGCCCGGCGGCGGCACCGATGCGCTGGCGCGCGTACTGGCGCAGAAGCTCACCCTCCTGTGGGGCCAGCAGGTCATCGTCGAGAACAAGGGCGGGGCCGCCGGCCTGCTGGCGGCGGAGTACGTGGCGCAGCAGCCCAGCGACGGCAGCACGCTGATGATGGCCCACATCAACAGCCATGCCCTGGGCCCGGCGCTACAGGGCGCGAAGCTGCGCTACAACGTGCAGCGCGACTTCGTGCCCATCGTGCTGGTGGGCGTCACGCCCAACCTGCTCATCGCCTGGAGCGGCGCGCCGCACGACGGCGTCAAGGACGTGGTGGCGCTGTGCAAGGCGCAGCCGGGGCGCGTGGCCTTCGGCTCGGCCGGACCGGGTTCGGCGCAGCACCTGGCGCTGGAGATGTTCAAGGTGCAGGCCCATGTCGACGCGCTGCACATCCCCTACAAGGGCAGCGCGCCGGCGCTCACCGACCTGATGGGCGGTCAGATCCAGTACTGCTTCGAGACCATGACCGCGGCCACGCCGCACGTGAAGAGCGGCAAGGTCATCGCCATCGCGCAGACGCGCGCGAAACGTGCCAAGGGCCACCCCTCCGTGCCGACGATGCAGGAACAGGGCTACCCGCGTTTCGAGGCCACCACCTGGTACGGACTGGCCGGGCCGGGCAAGCTGCCGGGCGCGATTGCCGACAAGGTCAACCGCGATGTCAACACCATCCTCGCCCAGCCCGAGGTGCAGGCGCAGCTGGACAACTATGGTGCCGAGGACGGTGGCGGCACGCGCGAGAAGTTCGCGCAGTTCATCGTCAGCGAGCAGGTCAAGTGGGCTCGCGTGGTGAAGGAAGGCAACGTCAAGGTCGACACCTGAGAGTCAGGCCTGCGGCGGCGCCGGCACGCTCCAGCGCTTGCTGACGTCGCCCTTGCCGTTGACGCTTTCCAGGTGCACGCCGAAGCCCCACAGCCGGGCCACGTGCTTCATCACTTCCTGCCCGCTGTCGTGCAGCGGCCGGTCGTTGTGCTGGAAGTGGCGCAGCGTGAGTGAACGGTCGCCGCGCAGGTTGACGTTCCAGACCTGGATGTTGGGCTCCCGGCTGCCCAGGTCGTACTGGTGCGACAGCGCCTCGCGCACGCGGCGGTAGCCGGCGTCGTCGTGGATGGCGCTGACCTCGTACTCGTTCTGCTTCTCGTCGTCGGTGATGGCGAACAGGCGCAGGTCGCGGATGAGCTTGGGGCTGAGGTACTGGCCGATGAAGCTCTCGTCCTTGAAGTTGCGCATCGCATGGTCCAGCGTCGGCAGCCAGGGCTTGCCGGCGATGTCGGGGAACCAGGCGCGGTCCTCGTCGGTGGGCGCTTCGCAGATGCGCTTGATGTCGGTGTACATCGCGAAGCCCAGCGCATAGGGGTTGAAGCCGCTGTAGCCGCGGTGGCCCACCGGCGGCTGGTAGATCACGTTGGTGTGCGAGGTCAGCCACTCCATCATCACGCCGTCGGTGAGGAAGCCGTCGTCGTACATGGTGTTGAGCAGCTTGTGGTGCCAGAAGGTGGCCCAGCCCTCGTTCATCACCTGCGTCTGCCGCTGCGGGTAGAAGTACTGCGCCACCTTGCGCACGATGCGCACGATCTCGCGCTGCCAGGGTTCGAGCAGCGGCGCGTTCTTCTCGATGAAGTACAGCAGGTTCTCCTGCGGTTCGTCGGGGAAGCGCTTGGCCTCGGGGGTGGCGCCTTCCTTCTCGGCCCGGCGCGGCAGCGTGCGCCAGAGGTCGTTGACCTGGCGCTGCGCGTAGGCCTCGCGGTCGATGCGTTCGGACAGTTCCTGCGCCAGGCTCTTGCGGCTGGGCCGGCGGTAGCGGTCGACGCCGTGGTTGGACAGGGCGTGGCAGCTGTCGAGGAAGCTCTCCACCGCGTCCAGGCCGTGCTTCTCTTCGCACGCCGCGACGTAGTTCTTGGCGTAGACGAGGTAGTCGATGATCGACGCCGCGTCGGTCCACATGCGGAACAGGTAGTTGCCCTTGAAGAAGCTGTTGTGGCCGTAGGCGGCGTGGGCGATGACCAGGGCCTGCATCGCCAGCGTGTTCTCCTCCATCAGGTAGCTGATGCAGGGGTTGCTGTTGATGACGATCTCGTAGGCCAGGCCCATGTGGCCGCGCTTGTAGTTCTTCTCGGTGGCGATGAACTCCTTGCCGTAGCTCCAGTGGCGGTAGTTCACCGGCATGCCTGCGCTGGCGTAGGCGTCCATCATCTGCTCGGCGGTGATGATCTCGAGCTGGTTCGGGTAGGTGTCCAGCCCGAAACGATCGGCCGTGGCGCGGATGGTGCGGTGGTAGGTCTCGATGAGGTCGAAGGACCAGTCGCTGGGCGCGGGCAGGTGCTCGCTGGGGCGGGTGGCCAGCGGCAGGGGTTGCTCCAGCGCCGTGGGTTTGACTTTCATGCTGCCTTGGCACCCTGCTTCTTGAAGAGGTCGCGGAAGACCGGGTAGATCTGCGAGGCCTCGACCGCCTTGCGCATCGCGAAGTGCTTGTGCGTGTCCAGCAGCTGGGTGTACTCGTCCCACAGGTTCTGCTCTTCCTCGGCCACCTGCACGTAGGCGAAGTAGCGCACCAGCGGCAGCAGCTTGTCGCTGAGCAGTTCGCGGCAGCGGCCGCTGTCGTGGTGCCAGTTGTCGCCGTCGCTGGCCTGGGCGCCGTAGATGTTCCACTCGCTGGGGTTGTAGCGGGCGCGGATGATCTCCTCCATCAGCACCAGCGCGCTGCTGACCACGGTGCCGCCGGTCTCGCGGGCGTGGAAGAAGTTTTCCTCGTCCACCTCCTGCGCCTGCGTGTGGTGGCGGATGAAGACGAGATCGATCTTCTCGTAGTGCCGCGTCAGGAAGAGGTAGAGCAGGATGAAGAAGCGCTTGGACAGCTCCTTGCGGCCTTCGTCCATCGAGCCCGAGACGTCCATCAGGCAGAACATCACCGCCTTGCTGGTCGGCACCGGCACCTTGATGCGGCTGCGGTAGCGCAGGTCGATGGGGTCGAGGTAGGGGATGCGCTCGATGCGCCCGCGCAGCGTGACGATCTCCTCGAGCAGCGCCTTGATGCGCGCCGCCGCGACCTCGTCGCCGGGCCGCGCCTCGGCCTTCAGTTCGGCGAGCTGGGCTTCCAGTTCATGCAGCTCGCGCCGCGAGCCGGCGCCCAGCGCGATGCGCCGGCCCAGGGCGCCGCGCATGCTGCGCACGACGTGCAGGTTGTTGGGCGTGCCGTCGCTGGAAAAACCCGCGCGCTGGCTCTTCCATTCGGGCACCTCGGCCAGCTGCGTGCGCACGAGGTGCGGCAGCGCCAGGTCCTCGAAGAAGACCTGCATGAACTCTTCCTTGGACAGGGCGAAGACGAACTCGTCCTCGCCCTCGCCCTGGTCGCTGGCCTGGCCCTTGCCGCTGCCACCGCCACCGCCGCCCTTGGGGCGCTCGATGCGGTCGCCCTGGACGTATTCCTTGTTGCCCGGGTGCACGACCTCGCGCACGCCGCCCTGGCCGTGGCCGAAGACGGGCTCGCTGAGGTCCTTCTTCGGGATGTGGATGTCCTCGCCGCGCTCGATGTCGCGGATGCCGCGGCCGTCGATGGCGCGCTTGACGGCCTCGCGGATCTGCTCCTTGTGGCGGCGCAGGAAGCGTTCCCGATTCCCGATCGACTTGTTCTTGCCCGCCAGGCGCCGGTCGATGATCTGCTGCATCGTGGCCTTTGTCGGTCAGCTGGACTTGCGAACCCGCAGGTACCACTCGCACAGCAGGCGCACCTGCTTGGTCGTGTAGCCCTTGGCGACCATGCGGGTGACGAAGTCCTCGTGCTTCTTGGCCTCGTCGGCGCTGGCCTTGGCGTTGAAGCTGATGACCGGCAGCAACTCTTCGGTGTTGCTGAACATCTTCTTCTCGATGACGGTCCGCAGCTTCTCGTAGCTCGTCCACAGCGGGTTCTTGCCCTGGTTGCTGGCGCGGGCGCGGAGCACGAAGTTGACGATCTCGTTGCGGAAGTCCTTGGGGTTGGCGATGCCGGCAGGCTTCTCGATCTTCTCGAGCTCCGCGTTCAGGCTGCCGCGGTCGAAGACCTCGCCGGTATCCGTGTCGCGGTATTCGTGGTCCTGGATCCAGTAGTCGGCGTAGGTGACGTAGCGGTCGAAGATGTTCTGGCCGTACTCGCTGTAGCTCTCCAGGTAGGCCGTCTGGATTTCCTTGCCGATGAACTCGGCGTAGCGCGGCGCCAGCAGTTCCTTGATGAAGCCGACGTACTTGTCCTCGGTTTCCTTGGCGAACTGCTCACGCTCGATCTGCTGTTCGAGCACGTACATCAGGTGCACGGGGTTCGCCGCAACTTCGGCGCTGTCGAAGTTGAAGACGCGGCTCAGGATCTTGTAGGCGAAGCGCGTGCTGATGCCGCTCATGCCTTCGTCGACGCCGGCGTAGTCGCGGTACTCCTGGTAGCTCTTGGCGCGCGGGTCGGTGTCCTTCAGGTTCTCGCCGTCGTAGACCAGCATCTTGGAATACAGGCTGCTGTTCTCGGGTTCCTTCAGGCGCGTGAGGATGGCGAACTGGCTCATCATCTTCAGCGTGCCCGGCGCGCAGGTGGCCTTGGCCAGCGACGAGTTGCGCAGCAGCTTCTCGTAGATCTTCACCTCTTCCGACACGCGCAGGCAGTAGGGCACCTTGACGATGTAGATGCGGTCGAGGAAGGCCTCGTTGTTCTTGTTGTTGCGGAAGGCCTTCCACTCGCTTTCGTTGCTGTGCGCCAGCACCACGCCGTCGAAGGGGATGGCGCCGAAGCCCTCGGTGCCCTTGAAGTTGCCTTCCTGCGTCGCCGTCAGCAGCGGGTGCAGCACCTTGATCGGTGCCTTGAACATCTCGACGAATTCCAGCAGGCCCTGGTTGGCCAGGCACAGCCCGCCGCTGTAGCTGTAGGCGTCGGGGTCGTCCTGCGAATAGGTCTCGAGCTTGCGGATATCGACCTTGCCGACGAGGCTGGAGATGTCCTGGTTGTTCTCGTCGCCCGGCTCGGTCTTGCTGATGCCGACCTGCTTGAGGATGCTGGGGTGGCGCTTGACGACCTTGAACTTGCGGATGTCGCCGCCGAACTCTTCCAGGCGCTTGACGGCCCAGGGGCTGAGGATGCGGTTGAGGTAGCGGCGCGGAATGCCGTATTCGCTCTCGAGGATAGGCCCGTCTTCCGCCGCATCGAACAGACCCAGCGGGCTCTCGTTCACTGGCGAGCCCTTGATGGCGTAGAAGGGCACGTCCTGCATCAGCTGCTTCAACCGTTCGGCGATGCTGCTCTTGCCGCCGCCGACCGGGCCCAGCAGGTAGAGGATCTGCTTCTTTTCCTCCAGCCCCTGGGCAGCATGCCTGAAATAGGACACCACCTGCTCGATGGAGTCTTCCATGCCGTAGAACTCGGCGAAGGCGGGGTAGACCTTGATGACCTTGTTGGCGAACAGGCGCGACAGCCGCGGGTCGTTGCGGGTGTCGACGGTCGCCGGGTCGCCGATGGCGCGCAGCATGCGCTCGGCGGCAGTGGCATAGGCAAGCGGGTTGCGCTTGCATTCGGCGAGGTAATCCTCGAGCGAGAGTTCTTCCTCGCGCGTGCGCTCGTAGCGCGCGGCGAAGTGGCTGATGACATCCATGCGGACCTCCGGTGGCCAGCGCACGGTGTGAGGGGGAGGCCCGCCCTGCCCCTGACCGCGCCTGGGAAGTTCTGATGGAGTCCCGGCTGTACGGGCCCAGGCTCCATCAGAGCTTTCCTGCTCGCCGGTGTTGCATCACCGGCCGCGGCGTGAAGTCAGCATGGATCATTCTGCGCTTCCCGGGGAATCAAGGAGCGGGACGATCCCGCACCATTTCCCGAACTGCACCACGGCCGACCCGCTTGCCCGACACCTTCGCAAGACGCATGCCCCGCAGGACCCTGCGAACGGATGGTGGCGTTTTACCTCAACGTGGCGCAGTCCGCGGCCGCTGACAACGGCCTCCGCACCGCGATGGAGCGGGGCGGCCCAGCAAAGGTTCCGGGCGGCGTCAGGACTCGGCGGCGCCGAGCTTCTCGAGCAGGCCGTTCAGCTCGTCGAGCGAGTCGAAGCGGATGGCGATCTCGCCCGCTTCACCGCGGCGCGTGCGGCGCAGCACCCGTATGTCCACCGTGGCCGTGAGCTTGTCGGCCAGTCGTTCTTCGAGCCGCACGAGGTCGCGCGACTTGGTGGCCTGCTTGCGTGCCGGCGCTGCCTCGCGCGCCGAGGCGTGGCGCGCGACGAGACGTTCGGCCTCGCGCACGCTGAGCTTGCGGGCGCTGATCTCCTGCCCCGCCATCACCTGCTGCGCTGCCGGCAGCGCGAGCAGGGCGCGCGCATGGCCCATGTCCAGGTCGCCGGCGAGCAGCATCTGCTGCACCGGCTCGGCCAGCTGCAGCAGGCGCAGCAGGTTGCTCGCGGCGCTGCGCGAGCGCCCCACGGCCTGTGCCGCCTGTTCGTGGGTGAGCTGGAATTCGCTCACCAGCCGCTGCAGGCCCTGCGCCTCTTCCAGCGGGTTGAGGTCTTCGCGCTGGATGTTCTCGATCAGCGCCATCACGGCCGCGGCCTCGTCGGCGACGGCCTTGACCAGCACGGGCACATGGTCGAGCCCGGCCAGGCGCGCCGCACGCACGCGGCGCTCGCCGGCGATGATCTCGTATTCGCCGCTGGCGGCACCGGCCAGCGGCCGCACCAGCACCGGCTGCATCACGCCCTGGCTGCGGATGCTCTCAGCCAGTTCGTACAGCGAGCCTTCGTCCATGCGCGTGCGCGGCTGGTACTTGCCGGGGCGCAGGCGGTCCAGCGGCAGGCTGCTGGGTGCGCCTTCGGGCGCAGCGGCGGACTCGCTGACCTTCGGGCCGAGCAGCGCTTCCAGGCCGAGGCCCAGGCCCTTGGGTTTCTTGGTGACCATGGAGGCCATTGTGTCAGCCGCGACGATGGCGCTGTTGCGCCGGAAACAGGACATCGCGCTCCAGGTAGCGGCGAAAGCGCTGCAGGCGCGGCTCGTTGCGGCCTGGCATCGTGGACAGGGTCTGGATCAGGGCATCGACGCGCAGCCACAGCACATCGCCGGCGTCGCGCTGCCACATGCCGGGCACGCGCGACGCGGTGACGAGGTCGTGCTCCTTCAGCCCCAGCACCTTCTGCACGCCGCTGCCGCGTATCCAGATGTGGCGACCATCGTCGTCGACATGCAGCTGGACGCCGCCAAAGGCGTGATAGGTGCCCCCGTCGGCGCTGCCCATGCGCTCGCGCAGCCATGCCGCGATGTCCCCGCCGTAGCGGTTGCCGTACCAGATCGCCAGCGCCATCAGCGTCGCCGCTGCCGTTCCGAAGAGCAGCGTCAGCGCGTAGCCGCGGCCCAGCACGCTCACCCAGCCCAGCACGGTCGCCAGCACGAGAGCGACCAGCGCGGCGCGGGCGAGGCGGCCGTCCATGCCTTCAGCGGCCTGCAGCGCGGCCACGCAGGCTGGGCAGTGCGGCGGCGGTCATTCCCGTATCCTTGCTGGCTTGCGACCCTGATATTTTCGGGCCTCTCGAGAAAGGCGCCCCCCAATGACCCACACCGTCTTCGTCGATGGCCAGGAAGGCACCACCGGGCTGCGCATCCACGAGTACCTGGCGGCCCGGCGCGACATCGAAGTGCTGCGCATTGCGCCCGAGTTGCGCAAGGACGCCTCCGAGCGCGCGCGCCTGCTCAACGCCGCCGACGTTGCCTTCCTGTGCCTGCCCGATGCGGCGGCGCGGGAGGCGGCGGCGCTGGTGCGCAACCCGCGCACCTGCATCATCGACGCCAGCACCGCGCACCGCACGGCGGCGGGCTGGGCCTTCGGCCTGCCTGAGCTGGCGGCCGGGCAGCGCGACGCCATCCGCGCCAGCAAGCGCATCAGCAACCCGGGTTGCCACGCCTCGGCCTTCATCCTGCTGCTGCGGCCGCTGGTGGATGCGGGCCTGGTGCCTGCGGCGCAGGTCGTCACGGCCACGTCGATCACCGGGTATTCCGGCGGCGGCAAGAAGATGATCGAGCAATATCAAGCTGATCCTCCAGAGCCTGCACTCACTTCCCCGCGACCCTACGGGCTCGGACTGGGGCACAAGCATGTGCCGGAGATGATGCTGCACACGGGGCTGCAGGCGGCGCCGATCTTCATGCCGATCGTCGGCAATTTCTACAAGGGGCTGGCGATCTCGGTGCCCTTGCCGTTGGCGGCGATGGGCCTGTCCGCCGAGGCGGTGCAGCAGGTCTTCGAGGCCCGCTACGCCGGCGAACGCTTCGTGCGCGTGATGCCGCTGCGCGACCCGGCCACATTGGAGAGCGGTTACTTCGACGTGCAGGCCTGCAATGACAGCAACCGCGTCGACATCTTCGTCTTCGCCAACGCCGACCAGGCCATCGTGATGGCGCGCCTGGACAACCTGGGCAAGGGCGCCAGCGGCGCCGCAGTGCAGGCGATGAACGTGCACCTGGGCATCGACGAGTCGCTCGGGCTCTAGTCGGCTGCGGCCGGCGGCGCCTGCCGGTAGTGGTAGGCATAGCCGTCGGCAAAGCCCAGGCTGGCATACAGGCGGCGCGCCGGCAGGTTGTCGCTTTCCACCTGCAAATAGGCCGTGACCCCGCCTTCCAAGGCCGCTATTGCAAGCAGGCGCTCACATAACAAGCGGGCCAGCCCCTGGCCACGGGCACTTTCGAGGGTGTAAACGTCGTACAGGCCGAACAGTTCGGCCTCGCGGGCGTACTGCCCGCAGGCCAGCACCTGGCCATCGCTGTCGCGGACGATGGCGTGGCCGCGGTAGGGCACTGGCGAAGCCGCCAACCTCTGCGCATGCGCCAGGCGCTGCTCGGCAGGTGAGCCACGCAGGGCGCCGACGGCTTCGGCGTAGGCGGCGGCGTCCAACGGCACCCAGCGCGTGCCGAGGGGCAGCGGCCGGCTGCTGATCGCGGGCAACGCCGGGCACACCATCACGCGGGTGTCGTCGAGCTTGGCGTAGCCGCGCGCCGCAAGCTCGGCGTCGAGAGATGCGGGCTGGGTGAAGCGCGTGATGCGCACCACCATCGGCAGGCCGGCTTCGCGGAAGACCTCGGCGGCGAGATGCAGCCTGCGCTCCAGCGGCAGGTGGCCGCTGGCCACGGCGTTGATGCAGCGCGCGCGCTTGGCCTTGCCGGGCGAGAACCGCAGGATCCAGCCGTCCAGCCAGCGCTGTTGCGGCGGCGCGCTGGCGTTGATGCTGGCGTCTTCGACGCGGGACAGGAGCGCTTCGTCCCGCGCCAGCGCCGCGGCCGTGCCGGACGTTTCAGGCAAGCCGACCCACCATTTCGCGAGCGAAGGCGACGAAGGCCTGCGCCCCCTTGGACTGCGGGTCGAAGGTCACGCCGGGTTGGCCGTAGCTGGGCGCTTCGGCCAGGCGAACGTTGCGCGGAATCACGGTGTCGAAAACCTTGTCGCCGAAGTGCGCCTTCAACTGCTCGCTGACCTGCTGCTGCAGCGTGATGCGGGGGTCGAACATGACCCGCAGCAGGCCGATGATCTTCAGCTCGGGGTTGAGGTTGGCGTGCACCTGCTTGATGGTGTTGACGAGGTCGGACAGGCCTTCCAGCGCGAAGTATTCGCACTGCATCGGCACCACCACGCCATGCGCCGCGCACAAGCCGTTCAGCGTTAGCAGGCTCAGCGAAGGCGGGCAGTCGACGAGGACGATGTCGTAGTCGGCCCGCACGGCTTCCAGCGCCGACCGCAGTCGTCTTTCGCGCCTTTCCAGCTCCACCAGTTCCACCTCGGCGCCGGCGAGTTCGCGATTCGCGCCCAGCACGTCGTAGCCCCCCTGCGGGCTGCGCTGGCGCGCTTCGGCGATCGATGCCGACTCCAGCAGCACGTCGTAGACCGTCAGCGCCAGCGCGCGCTTGTCGATGCCCGAGCCCATGGTTGCGTTACCCTGCGGGTCGAGGTCGACCACCAGCACGCGGCGGCCGATCTGCGCCAGCCCGGCCGCCAGGTTGACCGTCGTCGTCGTCTTGCCGACGCCGCCCTTCTGGTTGGCAACGCAGAAGATGCGCGGCGTCACTGCGTGCCCAGCCGGATGCCGAAGGCGAGCAGCGCCACGCCGGCCAGGCGCTCGAGCGCCTGCGCGAGGCGGCGGTGGGCGCGCACCCGGGCGGTCAGCGCATTCGCAAAGGCACACAGCGTCAAACAATAGCCGGCCGTGATGACGGCGATGGTCAGCGCCATGGCTGCGAAGGTGACGAGCCCGCGGTGCCGCACCGGGTCGATGAAGAGAGGGAAGAAGGCCATGTAGAAGACGATCGCCTTGGGATTGAGAAGGGTGATGGCGAAGGCCTGGCGCGCATACCGTCGCGGCTCGATGCGGATCGGCGTGATGGCGCCGGGGCGCCCCAGCAGCAGGCGCAGCCCGATCCACGCCAAATAGCCCGCGCCCAGCCATTGCACCGCCTTGAACAACACCGGATGCGCGGCCAGCAGCGCGGCCACGCCGGCCACGGCCAGCCACAGCAGGACCTGGTCGCCGAGGATCACGCCCAACGTCGCCGCGGCGCCGGCCTGCAATCCGCCCTTGCCGGTGGAAGTCAGCAACGCAAAGGTGCCCGGCCCCGGCAGGGCGAGAAAGAGCAGGATGGCGGCGCAGAACGAGCCGTAGTCGGCGATGCCGAACATGGTTTGCTTTCTTGGTCTTGGCGGTGTGGCGATCGCGTGGCACAGAGAGCCGGCGCGGCGCAGGGGCGCCAGCGAGCACTTTCTGGCAGCAGGGAGCGTAGCGCAGTTTCTGCGGCCGGTCGGGACGGCAAGTCCTCAGCCGGCCACCTTTTCTCGCATCCAGACGAGGCAGCGCTGCGCATCCAGGCCCGGCACGGTGATCTGTTCCACGTGAAACACCTCCACGCCGGCGGGCAGGGATCCAATTTCGTCGTCGGGCCGCTTGCCCTTCATCGCCATCCACGACCCGCCCGCGGCGAGCAGCGGCCGCGTCAGCACCACGAAATCAGCCAGGGTGGCAAAGGCGCGGGACGTGATGAGGTCGAATGGCGGCAGACGCAACGATTCGATGCGGGCATGCACGGCGTGCAGGTTGGGCAGCGGCAAGGCCCCCGCCACCTGTCGCAGGAAGGCGACCTTCTTGCCCACGCTGTCGACGCAGGTCACGTCCACGGCAGGCATCAGTGCCGCCAGCACCACACCGGGCAGGCCACCGCCGCTGCCGACGTCGAG
The DNA here is from genome assembly GCA_903914615.1 of uncultured beta proteobacterium. Taxonomy (GTDB): domain Bacteria; phylum Pseudomonadota; class Gammaproteobacteria; order Burkholderiales; family Burkholderiaceae_C; genus Rubrivivax. The sequence continues at coordinate 16,347 of CAIWPS010000339.1, forward strand.
CAGGCGCCGCGGTGAAGACTGCCTTTGCAGCGCCGGAAGCACGGCCAGGCAGTCGGCCAGATGCTGCGTCAGCATGGCGGCGCGGTCCCGTACCGAGGTCAGGTTGTAGGTGTCGTTCCAGCGCTGAAGCAGGTCGAGGTAGGCGAGCAACGCTGTTCGCTGCCCGGCACTCGCCGCCAGGCCCAGGGCCTCGAGGATCGCGGCGAGTTCAGCCTCGCCAGCCGATGGACGGGCGTTCAGGCGGCCTCGCCTTCGGCGGCGGACCGGGCCCAGCCTTTCTTCAGGTGCACGAGCAGCAGCGAAATCGCCGCTGGCGTGACGCCAGAAATGCGCCCGGCCTGGCCCAGCGTCGCCGGGCGGTGTCGCGCCAGCTTCTGCCGCACCTCGAAAGACAGCGCGGTCACGGCGCCA
>CAIWPS010000340.1 GCA_903914615.1 uncultured beta proteobacterium
CGCTCATCCTGCGCCGCGCCTACCTCGCGCACTCGTCGGCCGTGGCCGCGGGGCGAACGCGCATCCTGGTCTTCGGCGTCGGGCCGGCGGGCAAGGTCGTGGGCAACACGCTCAAGTCCGCCGACCCGAATGCGCTGATCGTCGGCTATGTGGCCGGCCCGAACGAGAAGGACCCTGCGGTTCCCTTGCACGAGATCCTGACCCTGCAGGGCACCTTGCCGGAACTGGCACGCCGTCTGGGGGTAGAGGAAATCGTCGTCGCGCTGACCGAGCGGCGCTCGGGCAGCATGCCGCTGCGCCAGCTGCTGGACTGCAAGGTCTCGGGCATCAAGGTCTACGACCTCAACACCCACTTCGAGAAGACGCTGGGGCAGATCCGGGTCGACTACCTCAATGCCAGCTGGCTGATCTTCGGCGACGGCTTCAACCAGGGCGCGTGGCGCACGGCCGTCAAGCGCGTCTTCGACATCGTCAGCTCCACCGTGCTGTGCGTGCTGGCGGCGCCGCTGATGCTGGCTGCCGCGCTGGCCATCCGCTTCGAATCGCGTGGCCCCATCTTCTACCGCCAGGAGCGCAGCGGCCTGAACGGCAAGCCCTTCAACGTCATCAAGTTCCGCAGCATGCGGACCGATGCCGAGAAGGACGGCAAGCCGCGCTGGGCCACGGCCAACGACAGCCGCGTCACGCGCGTCGGCCAGTTCATCCGCCGCGTGCGCATCGACGAGCTGCCGCAGCTGTTCAATGTGCTGCGCGGCGACATGAGCCTGGTCGGGCCGCGTCCCGAGCGCCCCTTCTTTGTTGAGCAGCTGACGCAGGAAATCCCCTTCTACGCCCTGCGCCACAGCGTCAAGCCGGGCGTGACGGGCTGGGCCCAGGTGCGCTACCACTACGGCTCGACGGTCGAGGACTCGCAGGAAAAGCTGCAGTTCGACCTGTACTATGTGAAGAACAACACCCTGTTCCTCGACCTGGTGGTGCTGCTGGAGACCGTCGGCGTCGTGCTGACCGGCAAGGGCGCTCGCTGACCCCCGAGGCGGCCTGCGCCGCTTCCGGGCGCACACCGCCGCGCCGGCCGCAGCCACACGGCCGTCGCGAAAAGCACCGATGAGCACTGCCGCCGATCCGGTCGCCCTCTACGCCCACGCACTTGCCGCATGCGCCTATGGCGCCTTTGCGATCTACCTGCTGGCGTCCGGGCGGCTGCAGGGGGCCGACTCCCGGTCGAGCCGCCGCTTCGTCACCGCGCTGTGGGTGAGCGCAGCCTGGGGTCTGGCCGGGACGCTTGCGCTCTCAGCCGCCTTCGGCGTGCCGACCTGGCTGCCGGTGGTGCTGGACATCCTGCGCTACGGCGTGTGGCTTGCCTTCCTGCTGGCCCTCTTCCGGCCCGACGCCGAAGGCCGGCGCAGCAGCAGTGCCGGCTGGCTGCGCGCCGCATCGTCCGTCTGCGTGTTGCTGGCCTTCGCGCTGCAGGCCCTGCATCTCGGCCTGGGCCTTGGCGACGGCTCGACGCGGCTGGAGATCGCCGCCGCGCTGGCCTTGCCGGTGTGCGGGCTGCTCGTCGTCGAGCAGCTGTTTCGCAACCTGTCCGAGGATTCGCGCTGGAATGCCAAGCCGCTGTGCCTGGGCCTGGGCTGCCTCTTCGTATTCGACATCTACCTCTACGCCGAAGCGCTGCTCTTCGGCCGCTTCGATGCCGACGCCGTGCACGTGCGCGCCGCCGTGCACGCGCTGGCGGTGCCCTTCCTCTTCGTCGCGTCGCGCCGCGGTTCGAACTGGATCACCCGGCTGCAGGTGTCGCGCTCGGCCGCCTTCTATTCGGCGACCCTCGTCCTGGCCGGCGGCTACCTGCTGTTCATGGCCGGCATAGGCTACTACGTGCGCTACTTCGGCGGCGACTGGGGCCGCGCGCTGCAGCTGGGCCTGCTCGCGGCGGCGTTGGCGCTGCTGGGCATGCTGATGTTTTCGGGCTCGGTGCGTTCCTGGCTGCGCGTCTTTGTCGGCAAGCACTTCTACAGCTACCGCTACGACTACCGCGAGGAATGGCTGCGTTTCACGGGTGTGCTCTCGTCCAAGCGCTCGCCGCAGGAAATGGGCGAGATGATCGTGCGCGGGCTGTCCAAGATGGTCGAGAGTCCCGGCGGTGCGCTGTGGACACGCGCCAGCACCGACGCGGGCTTCGTCCAGACCACCCACTGGAACAGCGCGGCCGTGGACGCCACCGAACCGGCAGATTCGTCGCTCTGCCGCTTCCTGCTGGACAAGGGCTGGGTCATCGACCTCGACGAGTTCCGCTCCTCGCCCAAGCGCTATGGCGAGCTGGCGCTGCCGACCTGGCTGCTCGGTGCCACCAACGGCCGCCTGCTGGTGCCGCTGCTGGCCGGTGACGACCTGCTGGGCTGGGTGCTGCTGGTGCGGCCGCTCACCGCCATCAAGCTGAACTGGGAGGTGCTGGACCTGCTGAAGACCGCCGGGCGCCAGGCGGCGGGCTACCTGGCGCAGATGCAGGCCACCGAGGCGCTGCTGGAGGCCCGCAAGTTCGAGGCCTTCAACCGCATGTCGGCCTTCGTCGTGCACGACCTCAAGAACATCGTCGCCCAGCTCTCGCTGATGCTGAAGAATGCGGAACGGCTGCACGACAACCGCGAGTTCCAGCAGGACATGTTGTTGACCGTCGAAAGCTCGCTTGAGAAGATGAGGCGGCTGATGCTTCAGCTGCGCGAGGGGGCCACGCCCCCGGGCGGCAGCCGCGGCGTCGAGCTCGAACCCATCATCCGGCGGCTGTCGGCGATGGCCACGGCCCAGGGCCGCAGCCTGGAGGTCGAGGAGATCGATCGCTTGTCCACCCGCGGCCACGACGACCGCCTCGAACGCGTGCTAGGTCACCTGGTGCAGAACGCCTTCGATGCCACACCCCCGGGCGGCAAGGTCTGGTTGCGCGCGCAACGCTACAGCGGGCAGGTGCAGGTCGAGGTCGGCGATACCGGTGCCGGCATGAGCGAGGACTTCGTGCGCAACAAACTCTTCAGGCCTTTCAACACCACCAAGCACAGCGGCATGGGCATCGGCAGCTACGAGAGCTTTCAGTACATCCGTGAACTCGGCGGCAGCGTGGACGTGCAGAGCCAGCCGGGCCACGGCACGGTCATCACGGTGCGCCTGCCGCTGTTCGAAGCCCAGCGTGATTCAGACCTGATGCGACTCGACGCTGCATGAACCCCACCGAGAGCCCCCTGCTCATCGTCGAGGACGACCTCGCGCTGCAGAAACAGATCAAGTGGTCGCTGGACCGCTTCGAGTCGGTGACGGCCAGCGACCGCGAGAGCGCCCTCGTTCAGCTGCGCCGCTACCAGCCGGCCGTGGTCACCATGGACCTGGGCCTGCCGCCCGACGCCGACTCGGTCTCCGAAGGCTTCCGGCTGCTCGAGCAGATGCTGGCCGCCGACCCGGCGGTGAAGGTCATCGTGCTCACCGGGCAGAACGCCCAGGCGCACGCGCTGCGCGCCGTCGCCCTGGGTGCCTACGACTTCCTGGCCAAGCCCTTCGAACCCGAGGTGCTGACACTCACCGTCGAGCGCGCCTTCCGCGTCGCCGAGCTGCAGGCCGAGAACCGGCGCCTGCAGGCGCTGCACCAGCCCGACGCGCTGGCCGGCCTGATCACGCGCGACGCCGAGATGCTGCGCATCTCGCGCCTGATCGAGCGCGTGGCCTCCAGCGACGCCACCGTGCTGCTGCTGGGCGAGAGCGGCACCGGCAAGGAGGTCCTGGCCCAGGGCCTGCACGCCGCCAGCAAGCGCGCCGGCCGCTTCGTCGCCATCAACTGCGCCGCCATCCCCGAGAACCTGCTCGAGAGCGAGCTCTTCGGCTACGAGAAGGGTGCCTTCACCGGTGCCGGCAAGACCACGCCCGGCAAGTTCGAGACGGCGCACATGGGCACCCTGATGCTCGACGAGATCGGCGACCTGCCGATGTCGCTGCAGGCCAAGCTGCTGCGCTTCCTGCAGCAGCGCACGGTTGAGCGGCTGGGCGGGCGCAGCGAGATCCCGGTCGACGTGCGCGTCGTCGGCGCCACCCACCAGGACCTGAAGAACCTGATCAAGGAGGGCCGCTTCCGCGAAGACCTCTACTACCGGCTGGCCGAGATCGTCGTCGAGATCCCGCCGCTGCGCGAACGCACCGGCGACGCCGTCCTGCTGGCCCACGCCTTTCTGCGCCGCTTCGCCCAGGAGCAGCGGCGCAACGGCCTCACCTACTCCGACGACGCCATCAAGGCCATCGAACAGCACCGCTGGCCCGGCAATGTGCGCGAACTGCTCAACGCCACCAAGCGGGCGTCGATCATGGCCGACAGCGACCGCCTGAGCTGCGCCGACCTCGGGCTGCCGCCACCGGCTGGAGATGCCAGCGACTCATCAACCTCCGACCTCGACCTGCGCACCGTGCGCGAAGCGGCCGAGCGCCAGGCCATCGTCGCGGCCCTGGCGCGCAGCAACGGCAGCATCGTCAAGGCCTCGGAAATCCTGGGTGTCAGCCGGCCGACGCTGTACGACCTGATGCGCAGGCTGGCCATCAAGTAGGCGCTTGCGCGCTCCTGTAGCGACCGAAGGTGACAGCGATGAAACGAAGATTCCTCACCCTCGCGGCCTGTGCGGTGACGGCGCTGGCCCTCGTCGGCTGCGGCCGCGGCAAGGGCACCGAAGCCGAGCTCGTGGCCTCCGCCCGGGCCCTGCTGGACAAGCAGGACGTGCGCGGCGCCGTCATCCAGCTGAAGAACGCGCTGCAGCAGAACCCCGGTTCCGCTTCGGCGCGGCTGCTGCTGGGCAAGACCCTGCTCGACAGCGGCGACCCCGTGGCGGCGCTGGTGGAACTGACCAAGGCGCAGGAACTGCAGGTGCCCGACGAAGAGGTCGTGCCAGCGATCGCCCGCGCCCTGCTGCTGACGGGCGACGAGTCCAAGGTCGTGAGCCAGTACGCGGCCACGCAACTGAACAAGCCCGAGGCGCAGGCCGACCTCAGGACCACCCTGGCTTCCGCGTATGCCGGGCAGGGCAATGTCGATCAGGCCCGCCAGACCGCCGCCGAGGCCCTGCGCATCCAGCCGGGCTACGCGCCGGCGATCATCCTGCAGGCGCGCCTGGATGCCGCGGGCGGAGACCTCGACGGCGCCCTGGCCCTGCTCGACACGGTGCTGGCCAAGGAACCCGGCCACGAGCGCGCCGGCGCGCTCAAGGGCGACATCCTCTGGCGCGGCAAGAACGACCCCGAGGCGGCGCTGACCGCCTTCCGCCAGGTCGCCACGGCGCACCCGACCTCGGTCGCGGCACTGTCGTCCATCGTCAACATCCTCTACCAGCAGAACAAGCTCGAGCAGGCGCGCACCGAGTTCGCCGTGCTGAAGAAGACCGCGCCCAACCACCCCGAGACCCTCACATTCGAGGCCCAGCTCGCCTACAGCGACAAGGACTACAAGACCGTGCGCGACATCACCTCGCGCATTCTCAAGGCCATGCCCAACAACCTGCGCGTGCTGGAGCTCGCCGGCGCCGCCGAGTACCGCATGAAGCAGTACCTGCAGGCCGAAACACTGTTCGCGCAGGCCGTGAAGGTGGCACCGAAGCAGTTGCTCGCGCGCCAGATGCTGGCCCAGACCTACCTGCGTTCGGCCCAGCCGGCCAAGGCCGTGGAGCTGCTGCAGCCGATCATCGAATCGGCCCAGGCCGACG
>CAIWPS010000341.1 GCA_903914615.1 uncultured beta proteobacterium
CCGCCGCTTTCGCTGCCTCGCTGCTGCTTGCCGCCGCGCAGGCCAGTGCCGCCACCACCATCACCTTCGAGAACCTGGCCGAAGGCGCGACGCTGTCGAACCAGTACGCCGCCCTGGGCGTGCTGTTCTCGCCCAATGCCTTCAGCGGTCCCGGGGGACCGGAAGGCGACTGGGCCACCAACACCAACCTGATCATCACCAGTTCGGCGACTGGTGACGTGGGCGCCCTGGGCACGCCCAGCCTGGTCAGCGGCAACATACTGCACGCCTACGGCAACACCTACGCCAACGGCTGGCTCGGCGAGGACGGCGACCCCAGCTTCCTGATCACCTTCACGACGCCCATCACGTCCTTCAGCGCCGCCTTCGCAGGCATCGGCACGCCTGCCAGCACCACCCTCACGGCCTACAACGGCAACACGGTGATCGGCGTGGTGGCTGCCACCGCCACCGGGCAGCAGACGCTGAGCTTCGCCGCCGCGTCCATCACCAAGATTGCGGTCACGCCCGGCGAGTACTTCGACTGGGTCGGCGTCGACAACATCAGCTTCACCCAGGCCGTGCCCGAGCCGGCCAGCTACGCCATGCTGGCACTGGGCCTGGGCCTGCTGGCGTACAAGCGCCGCGCCCGCGGCTGAGCCCGCCCGCCCCGCGCCCCGAAGCGGCCGCCTGCGGGCGGCCGATTTCGTTGCTCGTCACGGCCGCCTGCGGGCGGTCGGCTTCATGGGCGGCGCGCGGCCCTCATGCCGGCACCTGCTGTGCCGCCGCGGCACCGCGGCGCAGCACCGCGGCCAGCGCGAGCCCGGTGTGCGAGGCCGCGGCCACCACCGCCTCGGGCGGCCCGGCGACGACGACGCGCCCGCCCTGCGCCCCGCCCTCGGGCCCGAGGTCGATGACCCAGTCGGCCTCGGCGATGACGTCGAGGTCGTGCTCGATGACGACCACGCTGTGGCCGCCCTCGACCAGGCGGTGCAGCACGCGGATGAGCTTCTCGACGTCGGCCATGTGCAGCCCCACCGTCGGCTCGTCCAGCACGTACAGGGTCTTCGGCACGCGGTTGCCGCGGCGGGTCACGTCGTCGCGCACCTTGCTCAGTTCGGTGACGAGCTTGATGCGCTGCGCCTCGCCGCCCGAGAGCGTCGGCGAAGGCTGGCCCAGCGTCAGGTAGCCCAGGCCGACGTCGGCCAGCAGCTGCAGCGGGTGCGCGATCGCCGGCATGCTGGCGAAGAAGCCCACCGCCTCGTCGACCTCCATGCGCAGCACGTCGCCGATGCTCTTGCCCCGCCAGCTCACGGCCAGCGTCTCGGGGTTGAAGCGCGCGCCATGGCAGATGTCGCAGGGCACCTTGACGTCGGGCAGGAAGCTCATCTCGATGGTCTTCAGGCCCTGGCCCTCGCAGCCCGGGCAGCGGCCCTCGCCCGTGTTGAACGAGAAGCGCGCGGCGCTGTAGCCACGGGCGCGCGCCTCCAGGGTCTCGGTGTAGAGCTTGCGGATGGCGTCCCAGAAGCCGATGTAGGTGGCCGGGCAGGACCGCGGCGTCTTGCCGATGGGTGTCTGGTCGACCTCGAGCACGCGGTCGATGGGCTCGAAGCCCGTCAGCCCCGTGCAGCCCGCCAGCGCCGGCAGGCGGCCGGCCGCGAGTGCGTCGCGGCCGGCCTTGCTCGCCTTCATCGCCACCACCGCGGCCACGTTGGCCAGCAGCACTTCGCGCGCCAGCGTGCTCTTGCCCGAACCCGAGACCCCCGTCACCGCCACCAGGCGGCCCAGCGGCAGCCAGACGTCCATGCCCTGCAGGTTGTGCATCGTGGCCTTGCGCAGCCACAGCGCCGGGAGCGACGCATCGACGGCGCGCCGTTCCACCAGCGGGTGGCGCAGCGGATGCGCCAGCAGCCGCCCGGTAACCGAGTCGGCCTGCTGCGAGAGGTCGGCCACGCTGCCCTGCGCCACCAGCCGGCCGCCGCGCTTGCCGGCGCCGGGGCCGATGTCGATGAGGTGCTCGGCGCGGCGGATGGTGTCCTCGTCGTGCTCGACGACGACCAGCGTGTTGCCGGCCTCGCCGAGCTTCTGCAGCGCGTTGAGCAGGATGCCGTTGTCGCGCGGGTGCAGGCCGATGGTGGGCTCGTCCAGCACGTAGCACACGCCTTGCAGGTTGCTGCCCAGCTGCGCTGCCAGGCGGATGCGCTGCGCCTCGCCGCCCGAGAGCGTCGGCGCGGCGCGGTCCAGCGTCAGGTAGCCCAGGCCGACGTCTTCGAGGAATTCGAGCCGGCTGGCGATCTCGGCGACGACGTCGCGGGCGATGTCGGCATCGCGGCCAGCCAGCGTCAGCCCGGCGACCCAGGCCCGCGTCTCGTGCACCGACAGCCGGGCCACGTCGCTGATGGCGCGCGATTCGAAGGTGACGCCGCGCGAAGCCGCATTCAGGCGCGCGCCACCGCATTCGTCGCAGGGCGCATCGGCCACGCCCTCGACCTCGGGTTCCTCGGACGGAAAGGTCTGCTCGCGCCCCTTGTCGGCGTCGTCGCGCACCGAGTCGTCGTAGGCCTTGCGCTGCTCGCGCGTCAGCGCCAGGCCGGTGCCGACGCAGCCGGTGCACCAGCCATGCTTGCTGTTGTAGCTGAACATGCGCGGGTCCAACTCGGGGTAGCTGGTGCCGCACACCGGGCAGGCGCGCTTGGTCGAGAACACCTTCACCTGGCCCACGCCCCCGCCCTGGCGGCCGCCGGGCAGCATCGAGCTGTCCAGCCCGTCCAGCGGGTGCAGCAGGTGCAGCACGCCCTTGCCCAGGTCGAGTGTCTTGCTCAGCAGCGCGCGCAGTCCGGCCTCGTTCTCGACGCTGACGACGATGTCGCCCACCGGCAATTCCAGCGTGTGTTCCTTGAAGCGGTCGATGCGCGGGAAGGGGTTCAGCGGCAGGAACTCGCCGTCAACACGCAGGTGGGTGTGGCCGCGCGCCTTGGCCCATTTCGCGAGGTCGGTGTAGACGCCCTTGCGGTTGACGACCAGCGGTGCCAGCAGGCCCACGTGTTCGCCGCGGTGGTCGCGCAGGAGCTGGGCGGCGATGCTCTCGGCGCTCTGCGCCTTCACCGGCGCGCCATCCTTGACGCAATGCTGCAGGCCCAGCTTGACCCACAGCAGGCGCAGGAAATGCCAGACCTCGGTGGTCGTCGCCACCGTGCTCTTGCGGCCGCCGCGGGAGAGGCGCTGCTCGATGGCCACCGTGGGCGGGATGCCGTACACCGCATCGACCTCGGGCCGGCCCGCCGGCTGCACGATGCTGCGCGCGTAGGCGTTCAGGCTTTCCAGGTAGCGGCGCTGGCCTTCATTGAACAGGATGTCGAAGGCCAGCGTGCTCTTGCCCGAGCCGCTGACGCCGGTGACGACGTTGAACTTGCCGCGCGGGATATCCACGCTCAGGCTCTTCAGGTTGTGTTCCTTGGCGTTGACGATGCGGATCGCGTCCTCGCTGCCATGCCGCGCCGCGCGTGCCGCCCGCAGCACGCTCTGCAGCGCTCGGCCCTCCTCGGCCTTGGGCGTGGCGAAGCCCAGGGCAGCGTCGTAGTCGCGCAGCGCCGCACCGGTGTGCGAAGTCGGGTGCGCCTTCAGGTCGTCGGGGGTGCCGGTGCAGACGACCTCGCCGCCGGCCTCGCCGCCCTCGGGGCCGAGGTCGACGATCCAGTCCGCGGCGCGGATGACGTCGAGGTTGTGCTCGATGACGAGCAGCGAATGCCCGGCGTCCATCAGCTTGCGCAGCGCGCGCATCAGCTTGGCGATGTCGTCGAAGTGCAGCCCCGTGGTCGGCTCGTCGAAGAGGAACAGCGTGCCCTTCTTCGCCACCCGCTGCGCCGGCGAGCTGGCGGCCTCGGCGAGAAAGCCGGCCAGCTTCAGCCGCTGCGCCTCGCCGCCCGAGAGCGTGGGCACCGGCTGGCCCAGGCGCACGTAGTCCAGGCCGACGTCGGCCAGCGGCTGCAGCCGCGCCACCACCTCGCGGTCGTTCTGGAACCAGTGCGCCGCCTCGGCCACGGTGAGGTCCAGCACGTCGGCGATGGACAGCTGCATGGGCCCGCGCACGATCTTCACGTCGAGGATCTCGGGCCGGTAGCGGCGGCCGTCGCAGTCGGGGCAGCGCAGGTAGACGTCGCTGAGGAACTGCATCTCGACATGCTCGAAGCCGCTGCCGCCGCAGGTCGGGCAGCGGCCGTCGCCGGCGTTGAAGCTGAAGGTGCCGGCGGTGTAGCTGCGCTCGCGCGCCAGGGAGAGGTCGGCGAAGAGCTTGCGCATCTCGTCGAAGGCGCCGACGTAGCTGGCCGGGTTGCTGCGCGCGGTCTTGCCGATGGGGCTCTGGTCGACGAAGACGGCATCGGCCAGGTGGTCGGCGCCGAGCAGGCGGTCGAAGGCGCCGGGCGCCTCGGTGGCCTTGCCGAAGTGGCGGGCCAGCGCCGGGTACAGCACGTCCTGGATCAGCGTGCTCTTGCCCGAGCCGCTGACGCCCGTCACGCACACCAGGCGCTGCAGCGGCAGCGTCACGGTGACGTCGCGCAGGTTGTGCTCGCGTGCGCCCTCGAGCACCAGCTTGGGCGTGGCCTCGTTGACCAGGCGCCTGAAGCCGCTGCTGACCTGCTTGCGCCCGCCCAGGTAGGCGCCGGTGAGCGTGTTCGCCTGCCGCGCGGCCTCGGGCGTGCCGTCGAAGACGATGCGGCCGCCGCGCTCGCCCGGGCCCGGGCCCATGTCGATGAGGCGGTCGGCGGCCAGCATCACCGCCGGGTCGTGCTCGACCACCACCAGCGTGTTGCCGGCATCGCGCAGCCGCTGCATGGCCTGCACGATGCGGTTCATGTCGCGCGGGTGCAGGCCGATGCTGGGCTCGTCGAGCACGAACAGCGTGTTGACCAGCGAGGTGCCGAGCGCCGTGGTGAGGTTGATGCGCTGCACCTCGCCGCCCGACAGCGTGCGGCTCTGGCGGTCCAGCGTCAGGTAGTGCAGGCCGACGTCGCAGAGGTACTTCAGCCGCGTGCGCACCTCGTCGAGCAGCAGCTTCAGCGCGTCGTCGAGCATGGTGCTGGGCAGCACGAGCTCGTCGAAGAAGCGGCGCAGGCGTTCGATCGAGAGCTGCATCAGGTCGTGCAGCCCCAGGCCCGGGAGCACCTCGAGCTGCTCGCGCGACCATCCCGTGCCGATGGGCATGAAACGCTGCGCGGCAGGCAGCACGGCATCGGCCTCAGCCTTCTCGCCGATGCGCCACAGCAGCGACTCCAGCTTCAGCCGCGCGCCGCCGCAGACCGGGCAGGGCGTGTAGCTGCGGTACTTCGACAAGAGCACGCGGATGTGCATCTTGTAGGCCTTGCTCTCCAGGTACTCGAAGAAGCGGCGCACGCCGTACCACTGCTGGTTCCACTTGCCGGTCCAGTTCGGCGAGCCGTCCAGCACCCAGGCGCGCTGCGCCGCCGTCAGCTGCGACCAGGCGGTGTCGCGCGGGATGCCGGCCTCGCCGGCGTACTTCAGCAGGTCGTCCTGGCAGTCCTTCCACGCCGGCGTCTGCATCGGCTTGATGGCGCCGTTGCGCAGCGTCTTGCGCACGTCCGGAATCACGAGGCCCATGTCGACGCCGATGACGCGGCCGAAGCCGCGGCAGGTCTCGCAGGCACCGTAGGCGCTGTTGAAGCTGAACATCGCCGGCTGCGGGTCGGCATAGCGCAGGTCGCTCTCGGGGCAGTGCAGGCCGGTACTGTAGCGCCAGAGCTGGGCGGTGCCGCCCTCGCCGGCGTGGACGCCCAGACGGCCGCTGCCGCGCTTGAGCGCGAGCTCGATGTCCTCCATCACCCGCACCTTCTCGGCGCCGGCCAGACGCAGGCGGTCGCCGACCACGTCCAGCACCTTGCGACTGCCCACGATGCGCTCGCCGTGCACGCGGGTGAAGCCGCTGGCGGCCAGCCACTGTTCCTGCTGCTCGGCGGTGGTGTCGGCCGGCAGTTCGACAGGGAAGGTGAAGACCAGCCGCGGGTCGCCGGCCGCCGCCGCGCGCTGCAGCAGGTCGGCGTAGATCGTCTCCGGCGTGTCGTGGCGCACCGGCTGTGCCGTCTGGCGGTCGAAGAGCTGGGCGGCGCGCGCGAACAGAAGCTTCAGGTGGTCGTTCAGCTCGGTCATCGTGCC
>CAIWPS010000342.1 GCA_903914615.1 uncultured beta proteobacterium
AAGGGCCAGAAGGTGCTGATGCTGGGCGACGATTTCTGGCTCGTCATGCCCAGCAGCCAGCGGCCGCTGCGCATCACGCCGATGCAGAAGCTGCTGGGCGACGCCAGCACGGGCGACATCGCCACGCTGAGCTGGAGCGACGACTACACCGGCACGCTCGTCGGCGAGGAAGCCTGCGGCGAGCCGCAGCAGACCTGCCTGCACCTGAGCCTGGCCGCCACGCGCAAGGGCGTGACCTACCAGCGCCAGGAGCTGTGGCTCGGCAAGGCGCGCAAGGAGCCGGTGAAGGCCGACCTGTACGTGCAGAGCGACAAGCTGGCCAAGCAGGCGCGCTTCGTGATGGATAGGCAGGGCCCGGCGGCCGCGCCGACGGCGGTGAACCTGATGCTGCTGCGCGACCAGCTGACCAACAAGAAGGAAACCCAGGTGCGCTACGTCGCCCGCAGGGAGCACCAGGTGCCCGAGGCGTGGCTGAACCCGATGTTCCTGGCCCGCAACCCGACGCTGGAATGAAGTGCCTCGGCGCCCTGGCGCTGGGGCTGGCGTGGGCCTGCGGCGCGGCCGCGGCGCCCGAGTTCAGCGGCCAGATCAGGCCCATCGTGACCGACCAGCGGGCGGCGGACAGCGGGCCCGTCGCGCAGGCCGATGCGCTGTCGCCCGGCATCGTCGCGCCGCCGCTGGCCAGCGTGGCGCTGGAGACCGAATTGCGCGCCAGCGGCTACGGCCTCACCGCCGTGGGCACGGCGCGCCAGCAACGGCAGGACGGTCCCGCCGTCAACGCCACGGGCTGGATGAACGAGCTCTACGCGGCCACCGGCCGCGGTGCCTGGCAAATCGCCGCCGGCAAGCGCATCGTCGCCTGGGACGTGGGCTACGGCTTTCGCCCCAACGACTTCGTCGAGCAGGAGGCGCGCCGCCTGCTGCTGCCCACCACGCCCAGCGGCAGGCCGCTGGCGATGGCCGAGTATTTCGACGCCAGCACCGCGGTCTCGCTGGTGCTGGTCAACCCGAACCAGCCGCGCGACCGCCTGGGCGCGCAGGAACCGGCGCTGGCCGCGCGCGTCTACCAGCGCGACGGCACGATCGACTGGCATGGCTTCGCGCGCTACGGCGCCCACACCGGCGGCAGCGTGGGCGCGGCGCTGGCCTGGGTGGCCGGCGACGCGCTGGAGCTGCATGCCTCGATGCGCTACCTGAATGCCGCCGACACCGTGGCCATCACGCCGGCGACGAGCGGCCTCGTGCGCAGCAACCCCTGGCTGGCGGGCAGCGTCCGCCATGCGGTGCAGGCGCTGGCCGGCGGCACCTGGACCAACGCCGACCAGGTGAGCGTGCTGGCCGAGGTCTGGTGGGACGGCACCGCGCCATCGAATGCGCAGTGGGACGCGTGGAACGCGCGCAATGCGCAGCTGGCCGCGCTTGCCGGCGGCCCGGCGCCTGCCGGTGCGATCGCCGCCAACCTGGCCTGGCAGGCCACGGCCTTCGGCGCCGCCAGCAACCTGCGCCGCGCCAACGCCTATGCGCGGCTGAGCTGGACCTGGGAGAAATGGGAGCCGGCCGCCGACATCCTGTTCACGCCTGCCGACCGCGGCCGCGCCCTGTCGGCCACGCTGGGCTGGCAGGGCGACCGCGTGCGGCTGGACGCCGGCTGGCGCGTCTATGGCGGCCCGGCTGCGGCCATCCTGCCGCAGACACCGACGCGGCGCACGGCCTACGTGGCAGCGACCTGGAGTTTCTGAGCGCCCCCATGGCCGGGCTGCGCCCAGCCCGCCCCCGGGGGGTTCAAGCAAAGTGGCAGAGCCACATTTGCTTGAGAACGCCTACGCCGCCAGCAGGTTGCGAAACGGCTTGCGCCGCTTCCAGCGGTAGGCGCCGAAGTCGCGTTCGTCGGCGGACAGGATGCGGCCGTCACCCATGTGCCCGGCCAGCAGCACCAGCGAGGCGTTGGCCAGGGCGTAGAGGAAGCCCGTGTCGACGGCGATCAAGTGCGGGCCGCCCGGTGCTTGTCGGCCAGGGCGGCGTCGAGCTCACGCTTGACCGTGCAAGCCACGTCGCTGCGGCCGCTGTGACCGCTGCCGGCCGGCGCCAGGAAGCGCGAAGGCACCGCGCCCTGTGCGCGCTGCTGGGCGTAGCAGGCCGCCACGCTTTCGCGCACGCGATGGCTCGCGCTCTGGCCGGTGCTGCGGGCCAGGTATTCGAGCTGCCGCTGGGCGGTTTCGTCGAGCCGGGCATTCACTCGCATGGGGTGCTCCCTGGGAATCTGTCTCGCAGGGCAAGACAAACGGCGCCAGCCCCTATGCGGCCGGGCCCGCCAACAGGGCATCGATCAGCGCGTCCTTCTCCGCCCACTGCCCTTCCACCCAGGCCGCCAGGCGTTGCCGGTAGGCCTTGTCGCCCACCGGGTCGCCACCCAGCACCCCGGCCGGGAGGGGCAGCGAGCGCACGCGCACGGTGACGGCGCCGATGCGGCCGCACAGCAGGTCCCAGAAGCGCGGTGTGCCTTCGGGGTAGACGA
>CAIWPS010000343.1 GCA_903914615.1 uncultured beta proteobacterium
GCAACCACCAGATCCGCCTCGCCGCCCGCCCCGTCGGCCTGCCCAAAGCCAGCGACTGGCAAGCCACCGAAGAAGCCGTGGGCGAGCCCGGCGAAGGCGGCGTGCTCGTCAAGGTGCTGGCGCTGAGCCTGGACCCGGCGATGCGCGGCTGGATGAACGAGGGCAAGAGCTACATTCCGCCGGTGGGCATCGGCGAGGTCATGCGCGCCGGCGGTGTGGGCGTGGTGGCTGCGTCGCGCAGCCCGGCCTTCGCGGTGGGCGACTTCGTCAGCGGTGCGCCCGGCGTGCAGGAGTGGTGGCAAGTGTCGGCCGAGGGCATCCGGCGCCAGGGCCTGACGAAGATCGACCTGCGCCTGGGCACGCCGACGCAGTGGCTCAACGTGCTGGGCATGCCCGGCATGACCGGCTACTTCGGCCTCATGGACGTCGGCCAGCCCCAGCCCGGCGAGACCGTGGTCGTCTCGGGCGCTGCCGGCGCCGTCGGCCAGACGGTGGGCCAGGTGGCCAAGATCAAGGGCTGCCGCGTCGTCGGCATTGCCGGCGGGCCGGCCAAGTGCGAATGGGTCGTGAAGGAGCTTGGCTTCGACGCCTGCATCGACTACAAGGCCCCGGCGCCGGCGGGCGCGGGTTCCAAGGACACGCCTGCGGGCGTGGCCAAGTGGGACCCGGTGCGCGAAGGCCTGAAGCAGCACTGCCCTGCCGGCGTGGACATCTACTTCGACAACGTCGGCGGCGAGATCCTCGACACCGTGCTGACGCGCATCAACCGCAAGGCCCGCATCATCATCTGCGGCGCCATCAGCCAGTACAACGCGACCGGCGCGATCCAGGGGCCGAAGAACTACCTCAGCCTGCTCGTGAACCGGGCGCGCATGGAAGGCATCGTCGTGTTCGACTACGCCGACCGCTACCACCTCGCCGTGGCCGAGATGGCCGGCTACCTGAAGGACGGCCGCATGAAGAGCAAGGAAGACGTGGTGAAGGGCGGCGTGGCCGCCTTCCCCGGCGCGCTGCACATGCTCTTCAGCGGCGAGAACTTCGGCAAGCTGGTGCTGGAGATCGCAGCCTCATAGCTGCCGCGCATCCCGGGCCGAAGCGCGCGCAGCGCGCCAGCGCCCCCTGCGCGTTGAGCCGCGCCGCAGGCGTCAGCTCGAACGCGCAGAGAGCGGGCCTGCAGGGCGCAGCCCTGTCTGGCCTGCTCAGAAATGGATGCCGCGCATCAGTTGCTGCACCGCCACCGCCTCGGCGCTGAGTTGCGGCTTGGCGCTCTTGTCGCCCTTGGCGGCCGATGAATCCGGGAACATCCGGAAGGTCGTGTTCATGCTGATCTGCGCGATGCGCGGCACCAGCGCGTGCAGCAGCTCGCCGAAGACGCCCAGGCGGGTGGCGATGCGCACCGGCTTGCTGATGCAGGCCTGGGCGATCATGTCGGCAGCTTCCTCGGGGTCCAGCGTCGGCACGTTGTTGTAGATCTTGGTCGGCGCGATCATCGGCGTGCGCACCAGCGGCATGTTGATGGTCGTGAACGTCACGCCCTGGTCGGCGAACTCGCTGCTGGCGCAGCGCGTCCAGGCGTCCAGCGCCGCCTTGCTGGCGACGTAGGCCGAGAAGCGCGGCGCATTCGTCAGCACGCCGATGCTGCTGATGTTGACGACATGGCCCTTCTTCTTTGCCACCATGCCCGGCAGCAGGCCCATGGTCACGCGCAGGCAGCCGAAGTAGTTCAGCTGCATCGTGCGCTCGTAGTCGTGGAAGCGGTCGTAGCTGCTCTCGATCGCGCGGCGGATGCTGCGGCCGGCGTTGTTGACGAGGAAGTCCACGCCACCATGGTTTTCGACCAGCAGCTGCACGAAGCGGTCGCAGTCGGCCATGTCGGCGATGTCGGCCGCGTAGGCGACGAAGGCGTAGCCCTTGGCCTTCGCTTCCTTGCACGCCTCGTCGAGCTTGGCCTGCTCGCGGCCGCAGATGATGGTCGTCGCCCCGGCCTCGGCGAACTTGTGTGCCGCCGCCAGGCCGATGCCCGAGCTGCCGCCGGTCACCAGCACCACCTTGCCGCCCACCGTGCCCTTCAGGCTGCGGTCGATGAACAGGTCGGGGTCGAGGTGGCGTTCCCAGTAGTCCCACAGCACCCAGGCGTAGTCGGGCAGGCGCGGGCATTCGATGCCGCTGCCCTTCAGCACCGCATCGAGTTCGCGCCGGTCGTAGCGCGTGGGGAAGTTGATGAAGGTGAACATGTCGTCGGGCAGGCCCAGGTCCTTCAGCACCGCGGCGCGAATGCGGCGCACCGGGGCCAGCGCCATCATTCCCTTCTTCACGCTCTTCGGGATGAAGCCCAGCAGCGCGGCGTTGACGAAGAGGTTCATCTTCGGCGCGTGGGCGGCGCGGCTGAAGATGTCCAGCACGTCGCCGACGCGGTAGCCCTGCGGGTCGACGAGGTGGTAGCACTTGCCTTTCAGGTCCACCTTGGCGTGGCTGATGTGGTCGATGCAGGAGACGACGAAATCGACGGGCACGATGTTGATGCGCCCGCCTTCGATGCCCACGCTGGGCATCCACGGCGGCAGGATCTGCCGCATGCGCTGGATGAGCTTGAAGAAGTAGTAGGGGCCGTCGATCTTGTCCATCTCGCCGGTCTTGCTGTCGCCCACCACCAGCGCCGGGCGGTACACCGTCCACGGCACCTTGCATTCCTTGCGCACGATCTTCTCGCTCTCGTGCTTGGTCATGAAGTAGGGGTGGTCCAGGCCCTCGGCCTCGTCGAACATGTCCTCGCGGAACACGCCTTCGTACAGGCCCGCGGCGGCAATGCTCGAGACATGGTGGACGTGGCCGGCGTCGACCGCCCTGGCGAACTCCACCATGTTGCGCGTGCCCTCGATGTTCACCTGCACCTGGCTCTCTTCGTCGGCACTCAGGTCGTAGACCGCGGCCAGGTGGTAGACGGCGTCGACCTGGCCCTTCAGCGCCTTCAAGGTCTCGCCGCCGACGCCCAGCTTCTTGGCCGTGAGGTCGCCGCTGACGGGCACCGCACGCGCCTTGCTCACACCCCAGTAGTCGTAGAGCGCGGCCAGCTTGCCCTCGCTGCCCGGGCGCACCAGGAAGTGCACGACGGCACCGCGCCGCGCCAGCAGCGACTTGACCAGCCGCTTGCCGATGAATCCGGTGGCCCCGGTGACGAAATAGCGCATGCCTTGCTCCTCTTGCGATGGGGCCGCGACGGCGGCCGCGACGGGCTCGTTCCGGCGCGAAGCATAGAGCCGTCTCACTAGAGATTTAGGCTGCGGTCCCCAGGGGGGAACCCTATATTTCCTGCCATGCGCCGAGGCCTCGTCGGCCCCCTGCGAAGGGGTCCGCAGCGGCCCGGCGACCCCGAACCAACAACCACCGACAGAAGGAGCCCACCATGGTCAAGAAGATCAACAAGTCCGCCGAGAAGGCCCCGGCCTCCAAGTTCGCCGCCCTGCAGAACAGCCACCTCGCCGCCTCGGTGAAGGACTCGGCGCAGCAGATCTGGCTCGCCGGCATGGGCGCCTTCAGCAAGGCGCAGGAAGAAGGCACCAAGGTCTTCGAGGCGCTGGTCAAGGAAGGCCTGTCGCTGCAGAAGAAGACCCAGGGCATCGCCGAAGAAAAGCTCGGCGAAGTCACCGGCAAGATGAGCGCCATGGCCGAGACCGTGTCGGCCAAGGCCGGCCAGAACTGGGACAAGCTCGAGGCCCTCTTCGAGCAGCGCACCGCCAAGGCGATGAACAAGCTGGGCGTGCCCACGGCCAAGGACGTCGATGCGCTGATCCAGCGCGTGGACGAGCTCGCCGCCGCGGTGGCCAAGCTGTCCAAGGCCGCGCCGGCCAAGGCCGCGCGTGCCGCCAAGACCGCGGTCAAGGCCGCGCCGAAGGCGCCGGCCAAGCGCGCGCGCAAGACCGCTTCCATCTGAAGCCGGCCTGCCCGTGATGCGGCGGGAGGGCGCTGCGGCGCCCTTCCTTGCGTGAGGGCGCTGCGATGAGCGAGAAGCTGCCTGCGCGCGCCACCGCGGCCGGGCCCAAGGTCGGCCTGGCGCTGGCCGGCGGCGGGCCGCTGGGTGCGATCTACGAGATCGGCGCCCTGTGCGCGCTGGAAGAGTCGGTCGCGGGCCTGGACCTCAACGCCCTGGCCGGCTATGTCGGCGTCTCGGCCGGCGGCTTCATCGCCGCCGCGCTGGCCAACGGCATGACGGCGCGCCAGCTCTGCACGTCCTTCATCGAGAACGACGGCCCGCGCGCCGACCTCATCCGCCCCGGCCTCTTCTTCCGCCCGGCGTGGTCGGAATTCGCGCGCCGCGCCGCCGCGCTGCCGGGCCTGGTGGCGCAGGCCGGCGTCGGCTATGCCTTCGGCGCCCGCACGCTGCTGGCTTCGCTCGAACGCCTGGGCCGCGCCCTGCCCACGGGCCTGTTCAGCAACCAGGCGCTGCAGGCGCAGTTGCGCCAGGTCTTCTCGGCGCCGGGCCGCAGCAACGACTTCCGCCGGCTGCGCCAGCGCCTGGTGCTGGTGGCCACCGACCTCGACAGCGGCCAGGCCGCTCCTTTCGGGCTGCCGGGCTGGGACGAGGTGCCCATCTCCGAGGCCGTGGCCGCCAGCGCCGCGCTGCCGGGGCTGTTCCCGCCGGTGGCCATCAACGGCCGCTGGTATGTCGACGGCGCGCTGAAGAAGACGCTGCACGCCAGCGTGCTGCTCGACCTCGGCCTGGACCTGGTGCTGTGCCTGAACCCGCTGGTGCCCTTCGACGCCAGCCACGCGACGCGCCACCGCCTGCTGGGCAGCGCCACCGAGCGCATCCCTCGCCTCGTCGACGGCGGCCTGCCGGTGGTGCTGAGCCAGACGTTCCGCTCGCTCATCCACTCGCGCCTGGAGCTGGGCCTGAAGGGCTACGAGCACAGCCACCCCGGCACCGACGTGCTGCTCTTCGAGCCCGACCACCGCGACCCCGAGATGTTCCTGGCCAACACCTTCGGCTACGGCCAGCGCCGCTTGCTGGCCGAGCACGCCTACCAGCGCACCCGCGCCGACCTGCGCTCGCGCCGCAGCGTGCTGGGCGCGGCGCTGGCGCGCCACGGCCTGCGCCTGGACGATGCGCGGCTGGACGACGCGCGCCGCATGCTCATCAAGCGCCGCCGCGCGCCCGGCACGCGCTCGGCGCGGGCCTTGCGCCGGCTCGACGAGGTGTTGAACGACCTCGAGCGCGCGCTCGCGGCGCGCGCTCTTCAGACAAGGTGACGCGCGCTCGCCGCGCGCGCTCTTCAGACAAGGCAACGCGCGCTCGCCGCGCACGCCGTTCAGCCCAGGTAGCGCGCTTCCAGGTGGGCCTTGAAGTGCGCCGGGTTCAGCGTCTCGCCGCTGGCCCGCAGCGCCAGCTCGTCGGTGGTCCAGCGGCTGGCCTGGCTCCAGATGTTGTCGCGCAGCCAGTCGAAGACAGGGCGCAGGTCGCCGCGGCCGATGCGCGCGTCGAGGTCGGGCAGCGCGCGGCGCATCGCCGCGAACCATTGCGCGGCGTACATCGCGCCCAGCGAATAGCAGGGGAAGTAGCCGAACAGCGCCTCGGGCCAGTGCACGTCCTGCATCGGCCCGTCCTTGAAATTGCCGCGCGTGTCGACGCCCAGCAGCTCCATCATCTTCGCGTCCCACAGCGCCGGCACGTCGTCGATCTCGATCTCGCCTTCGATCAGCGGCCGCTCGATCTCGTAGCGCAGGATGATGTGCGCCGGGTAGGTCACCTCGTCGGCGTCGACGCGGATGAAGCCCGGCTTCACGCGTGTCAGCAGCCGGTGCAGGTTCTGCGGCGCGAAGGCCGGCTGCGCGCCGAAGGCCTGCGCCACCAGCGGCGCCAGCTGGCTGACGAAGCCGGGGTGGCTGCCCAGCTGCATCTCGAAGCTCAGGCTCTGGCTCTCGTGCAGCGCCATGCTGCGCGCGTCGGCCACCGGCTGGCCGAGCCAGCCGCGCGGCAGGTTCTGTTCGTAGCGGCCGTGGCCGGTCTCGTGGATGGTGCCCATCAGGCTGCCGAGGAAGTCGTCCTCGCGGAAGCGCGTCGTCATGCGCACGTCCTCGGGCACGCCGCCGCAGAAGGGGTGGGTGCTGACGTCCAGGCGGCCGGCCTCGAAATCGAAGCCCAGCAGCTTCATCACCTGCTCGCACAGCGCGCGCTGCGCCGCCAGCGGGAAGGGGCCGACGGGGGCGATCACGGCCTCGTGTTCCTGCTTCGCGCGGACCTGCCGGATCAGCCCGGGCAGCCATTGCCGCACCTCGCCGAAGACGCGGTCGAGCTGGGCGCAGCGCATGCCTGGCTCGTAGCGGTCCATCAGCGCCTCGTATTTCGACAGGCCCGTGTGCGCGGCCAGCAGCGCGGCCTCCTCGCGCCCGGCGGCCAGCACGGGGCGGAAGTTCTCGACGAAGCCGGCCCAGTCATGGGCCGGCCGCTGCGTGCGCCAGGCATGTTCGCAGCGCGAGGTGGCCAGCTGCTGGCGCTGCACCAGGGCCTCGGGCAGGGCATTGCTGGCCAGCCACTGGCGCCGCATCTCGCGCAGGTTGGCGCGCTGGAAGTCGTCCAGCGGCTCCTGCTCGGCACGCTCCAGGTGGCCTTGCAGCGCCGGCTCGGTGCGCATGCGGTGCAGCAGCGCGGCCATCTCGGCCATCGCCGCGGCGCGCGCCTCGTTGCCCTTGGGCGGCATGTTGGCGGCCTGGTCCCAGCCGGCGATGGACTGCAGGTGGCCGAAGTGGTGCAGGCGCGTCCAGGTGCCGGCGAGGCCGTCGTAGGTGGGCGTGGCGGTGCTCATCGAAGGGACTCCTGATCGTGGGGCGGCGATGCGCTGCGCGCCATTCTCGCCGCCCCGCCCGCTGCGGCGGTCAGGGCGTGAACTTGCCCGGGAACACCCACAGCAGCGCCGCCGAGTAGATGACGTAGCGCGCCAGCTTGCCCGCGGCCATGTAGCCGACGCAGGGCCAGAAGGGCAGCTTGAGCCAGCCGGCCAGTGCGCACAATGGGTCACCGACCACCGGCAGCCAGCTCAGCAGGCAGGCCTTGGGGCCGAAGCGCTGCAGCCAGTCGATGGCCTTCTGCTCGTGCCTGCGGCGCGGCGTCAAGCGCTCCCAGGCGGCCTCGATGGCGTAGCCCGTCCACCAGCTGGTGGCGCCGCCGATGGTGTTGCCCAGGGTGGCCACGGCCATCGTCGGCCAGAACAGGTCGGGGTTGAGCTTGACGAGGCCGATGACGGCGAATTCCGAGCCCACCGGCAGCAGCGTCGCCGAGATCAGCGAGACCACGAACACCGTCACCAGCCCGTATTGCGGCAGCGCCAGCGCGGTGAGGAGGGATTGCAGCCAGGCTTCCATGTCGCCGGGCCATTATGGTCAGCGCCGGGCGGGCACAAGGCAGGCCCGCTGGGGCAGGGGTCGCGGCTATACTCGCGCCTCTTTTTTCAGCAGCCCGCGCCGTGCGCGGGGCGGCATGCGCATCGGTCCCCACGAACTCCCCAACGGTCTCTTCGTCGCCCCCATGGCCGGGGTGACCGACCGGCCCTTCCGCATGCTGTGCAAGCGCCTGGGCGCGGGCTACGCGGTGAGCGAGATGGTCACCAGCAAGCGCGAGCTGTGGTCGTCGCTGAAGACCTCGCGGCGCGCCGACCATGCCGGCGAGCCGGCGCCGATCGCGGTGCAGATCGCCGGCGTCGACCCCGCCGAGATGGCCGATGCGGCGCGCTACAACATCGATCGCGGCGCCCAGATCATCGACATCAACATGGGCTGCCCGGCCAAGAAGGTGTGCCACCAGTGGGCCGGCTCGGCGCTGATGCAGGACGAGCCGCTGGCGCTGGCCATCGTCGAGGCAGTGGTCGCCGCGTGCGCACCGCGGGGCGTGCCGGTGACGCTGAAGATGCGCAGCGGCTGGTGCGCCGAGCGCCGCAACGCCCTGGCCATCGCGCGCGCCGCGCAGGACGCCGGCGTGGCCATGGTGGCGGTGCACGGCCGCACCCGCGAGCAGGGCTACGGCGGCCACGCCGAGCACGACACCGCGGCTGCGGTGAAGGCGGCGCTGACCATCCCCGTGGTCGCCAACGGCGACATCGGCAGCCCCGAGCAGGCGCGCGAGGTGCTGCGGCGCACCGGCGCCGACGCGCTGATGATCGGCCGCGCCGCCCAGGGCCGGCCCTGGATCTTCCGCGAGATCGCGCATTTCCTGGCCACCGGCACCCACCTGCCGCCGCCGGCGACGCGCGACGTGCAG
The DNA here is from genome assembly GCA_903914615.1 of uncultured beta proteobacterium. GTDB lineage: Bacteria > Pseudomonadota > Gammaproteobacteria > Burkholderiales > Burkholderiaceae_C > Rubrivivax. Next base: position 8,249 of record CAIWPS010000343.1, read on the forward strand.
CGCTGGCTCACCGAGCACCTGCAGGACCACTACGGCCTGTACGGCCACGCCGTGGGCGTGCGCAGCGCGCGCAAGCACATCGGCTGGGCGGTGCGTGCGCTGCCCGGCGGCGCTGCCTTCCGCGACGCCATGAACGCCATCGACGACTGCGATGCCCAGCTGCGCGCGGTCCGGGCCTTCTTCGACCGCCTTGCCGACCTCCACGCGCGGCTGCCCGGCGCCGCCAACGACGACCGCACCCGGATCGCTGCATGAGCAAGAAGGACATCGACGACTGCATCCGCAGCAGCGTGGAGCAGTATTTCAAGGACCTGCGCGGCGCCGAGCCCGGCGACCTGCACGAGCTCTTCCTGGCTGCTGCAGAGAAGCCGCTGCTCGACGTGGTCATGCGCCATGCCCAGGGCAACCAGAGCAAGGCCGCCGACTGGCTGGGCATCAACCGCAACACGCTGCGGCGCAAGCTGCTGGACCACAAGCTGATCTGACGCAAAGATGCCCGAGCGGGCGTCGAAGGACACTTTCGCCATGGCCACGCCGACCGCGCTACTCTCCGTCTCCGACAAGACCGGCATCCTCGACTTCGCGCGCGCGCTGGCCGCGCAGGGCGTGCGGTTGCTGTCCACCGGCGGCACGGCGCGGCTGCTGGCCGACGCCGGGCTGGCGGTGACCGAGGTCGCCGAGGTGACGGGCTTCCCCGAGATGCTCGACGGCCGCGTCAAGACCCTGCACCCGCGCATCCACGGCGGCCTGCTGGCGCGCCGCGACCTGCCGGCGCACATGGCGGCGCTGGCCGAGCACGGCATCCAGACCATCGACATCCTGGTCGTCAACCTCTACCCCTTCGCGCAGGCCACGGCGCGGCCCGACTGCACGCTTGAAGACGCGATCGAGAACATCGACATCGGCGGCCCGGCGATGCTGGCCAACGGCATCGCGCCGATCGACCTTCTGATCGTCAACCTCTATCCGTTCGAGGCGACGCTCCGGCGCGGGGCCTCGTTCGAGGACAGGATCGAGA
>CAIWPS010000344.1 GCA_903914615.1 uncultured beta proteobacterium
CCAATCGTGCGCCAGATCACCCAGAACCGGCGTCAACACGTCGACCAGCGCCGCGCGATCCAGCGGACTGGCCAGCGCGATCCGCACGAAGAACGTCCCGGTTTCGGGATCGCCGTAAAGCTGCGCCTCGCGAATGTCGCATCCGCAATCAGCCAGCGCTGGAGCGATTGCGGCCATACTACCGGGTCGGTCTGGAGCTCGGAGGCACAGGGCAAATTGGTCCATCATTGTTGATTGCCGCTGAGAAGTGACCCGGGAGGGGCATAAATTTCCGTTGAGAATTGACCCATGTTGAACTCGCCCCCTGGCTTTGAAGAGCGGGGGGCATGGAGTGTTGGACATGGCGTTATTGAGCGTTATCCGGCGCTGGCATTTCCGCGATCATCTATCGATCCGGGAGATTGCCAGACGCACCGGTCTTTCCCGCAATACCATCCGTAAATACCTGCGATCGGACACCGTCGCGCCCCAGTTCAAGGCGCCTGATCGGCCGAGCAAGCTTGACCCGTATGTGGAGCGGCTGTCGGCCTGGCTGAAGCGGGAGATGGGCCGCCCGCGCAAGCAGAAGCGCACGATCAAGCAGCTTCACGCTGATCTGGTGAGCTTGGGCTACGACGGCTCGTATGGCCGGGTGACGGTTTTTGCGCGCAGTTGGCGCGATGATTATCATCGTCAGCAGCAGATGAGCGGAAAGGGCACCTTCGTGCCCCTATCGTTTGCGCCGGGTGAAGCGTTCCAGTTTGATTGGAGCGAGGACTGGGCGATCATCGACGGGGTGCGCACCAAGCTGCAGGTGGCGCACTTCAAGCTCAGCTACAGCCGGGCTTTCTTCGTGCGGGCGTATCTCCTGCAGACCCACGAGATGCTGTTCGATGCCCATAACCACGCCTTCCGCGTGCTGGGGGGCGTGCCGCGGCGTGGAATCTACGACAACATGCGAACCGCGGTCGACAAGGTTGGGCGCGGCAAGGATCGCACCGTCAACGCCCGCTTCCTGACGATGGTCAGCCATTATCTGTTCGAGGCGGAGTTCTGCAATCCGGCAGCAGGGTGGGAAAAGGGCCAGGTCGAAAAGAACGTCCAGGATGCGCGCCACCGGTTGTGGCAGCCCGTGCCGCAGGCCGAGAGCCTCGATGCCCTGAACCTGTGGCTGGAGGAACGCTGCAAGGCGCTGTGGCAGGATATCCCGCATGGGATCGAGCCGGGCTCTGTCGCTGGAGCCTGGGCCGATGAAGTGGCAAGCCTGATGCCGGCGGGCAGGCCGTTCGATGGCTTTGTCGAGTATGGCAAGCGCGTCTCGCCGACCTGCCTCGTCCATCTGGAGCGCAACCGCTACAGCGTGCCGGCATCGTTCGCCAACCGTCCCGTCAGCCTGCGTCTCTATCCCGACCGCTTCCTTGTCGTCGCGGAAGGGCAAGTGTTGTGCGAGCATCGGCGGATCATCGATCGGTCTCACGACAGGCCGGGGCGCACCATCTATGACTGGCGCCATTATCTGGCGGTGGTCCAGCGCAAGCCTGGAGCCCTGCGCAATGGCGCGCCGTTCCTCGATCTGCCCGATCCCTTCCAGCGGTTGCAACGGCACCTGCTGCGCTCTCTGGGCGGTGACCGGGAGATGGCCGAGATCCTCGCCCTCGTCCTGCACCATGACGAACAAGCCGTACTCATGGCCGTCACGATGGCGCTGGAAGCGGGCGTTCCAACGAAGACCCATATCCTTAACTTGCTGCACCGATTGCTCGACGGCAAGCCGCTGACAACACCGCCGATCACGGCGCCGCAGGCGCTGAGACTGGTCAGCGAGCCCATGGCCAACGTGGAGCGCTATGATGCGTTGCGTGGGGAGAACCGCCATGCGTCATGATCCCGCCAGTGGCGCCATCATCGTCATGCTGCGCAGCCTCAAGATGCACGGCATGGCCCATGCCGTTACCGATCTCATGGAACAGGGAGCGCCGGCGTTCGACGCGGCGATCCCGATCCTGTCCCAACTCCTGAAGGCGGAAACCGCCGAAAGGGAGGTGCGATCGGTGTCCTATCAACTCAAGATCGCACGCTTCCCGGCCTATCGCGATCTGGCCGGCTTCGACTTTGCCAGCAGCGAGATCAACGAGGCGCTGGTTCGCCAGCTTTACCGTTGCGACTTTATGGATGCCGCCGACAATATCGTGCTGGTCGGCGGCCCTGGCACCGGCAAGACGCACATCGCCACGGCCCTCGGCGTCCAGGCCATCGAGCACCACCGCAAACGGGTCCGCTTCTTCTCCACGGTCGAGCTGGTCAATGCGCTCGAACAGGAGAAGGCCCAGGGCAAGGCGGGCCAGATCGCGGGCAGACTGGCCCACTCCGATCTCGTGATCCTCGACGAGCTTGGCTACCTGCCGTTCAGCGCTTCAGGCGGTGCACTGCTCTTCCATCTGCTGAGCAAACTCTATGAGCGCACCAGCGTCATCATCACCACCAACCTCAGCTTCAGCGAATGGGCCAGTGTGTTCGGCGACGCCAAGATGACCACCGCACTGCTCGATCGGCTCACCCATCACTGCCACATCCTCGAGACCGGCAACGACAGCTTCCGGTTCAAGAACAGCTCTGCCCAGCAGCCCAAACCCAGAAAGGAGAAAACCCCATCTTGACCCAACCGTGACATCCGAAACATAACCACCAGGCGGGTCACTTCTCAACAACAATCCCGGGTCACTTCTCAGCGACAATCAACACATTGTTCTTCCAAAGCCAACTGGCAGAGCGACTGTCCATCAAGCGCTGATCCGACGAGGACCAGCTTGCAACCGCTCATCGCGGCAGCAATCGGCACGCCCCAGGCGTTGACGTGGAACAATGGCGTTACCAACAGCGCGCTGTCTCGCGCGCAAAGCGCCAATCCGTCCGCCGACGTAGCGCAAAATGCATGCAGAACGGTCGAACGGTGGCTATAGAGCACGCCCTTGGGATTGCC
>CAIWPS010000345.1 GCA_903914615.1 uncultured beta proteobacterium
CCGGTGTCCTGTCGCTGCCCTTCCAGTACACCTTCACCGTGCAAATATGACCACCACCTATCTATTTGCGAACAACGCCAGCTCCGCGCTGGCGGCGCCGATCTCCAGCTCGGACACGACGCTGACCGTCACGGCTGGCACGGGTTCGCGATTCCCCACGCCGGCCGTCGATCAGGCGTTCACCGTCACGCTGAACGATCAGGCAACGGGCGATGTCTACGAGGTGATGCTCTGCACCGGGATCACGGGCGACACGCTGACGGTGGAGCGAGCCCAGGAGGGGACGGCCGCCGTCGCCTGGGCTGCGGGCGACTTCGTGGCGAACTTCCTGACGGCAGGCACGGCCGCGAAGTTCGTGCAGGGCGCCGGCACGCTCGGCGATATGTCGGCACAGAACGCGAACGCGGTGGCGATCACGGGTGGCGACATCAGCGGCGTGGATCTGGCCTCCAAGCGCGGCAACACCGCGAGCCGGCCGGCGCCGCCCCCCTTCCTCGGGTGCCAGTATTTCGACACTGACCTGGGCCAGCCCATTTGGGCTTCCTCCATCGGCCCGAACCTGTGGGTCAACGCTGCCGGGGTTTCCGTATGACGACGCTGCTTTTCGCGAACGACGCTTCCACCACGCTGCAGAGCGGTATTTCGGCCGGCGCGACGACGGCCACGCTCGCGGCGGGCTCGGGCTCGCTGTTCCCGAATCCGACGACGGGGCAGGCGTACTACATGACGTTCCTCGACGCCTCCACGCAACAGGTGAAGGAGATCGTTCTCGTCGTCTCGCGCACGGGCGATACGATCAGCATCGTGCGCGGACAACAGAACACCTTCGCGCGCACCTGGAACGCAGGCGACCTCGCCGTGCAGCTCGTCACGGCCGGCGACATGGCTGGCAACATCCAGCCCGATCAGCTCCAGGAATCAGAGTTCACTGTCGCCCAGGGCGCGGGGACGAATAGCATCACGGCCACGCTGACCTCGGGGCTCGTGAGCCTGCCCGCCGTCATGCAGTTCACCGTGATCGCGGCCGGCGCGAACACCGGGAACGTGACGCTGACGATGACGCTGGGCCTGACGCTGCAGCCCGCCTATCCGGTGCTGAAGTTCGGCGGCTCGCAGCTCAACGCGGGCGACATCCCGGGCGCCGGCTTCCCCATCGAGGTGACGTGGGTGGCCGCGCTGGGCCACTTCATCATGACGAACCCGGCCTCGTCGTCGGCCGGCAGCATCGCGGGCGGCGCGGCGAATGATGTGCTGATCCAGACCGCGCCCGGGACGACGGGCTTCGTCAATGCGCCGACCATCGCGGGCCAGGTGCTCGCGTTCGTCGGCGGCATTATCCAATGGGTGGCCGCCGCCGTCACGAGCTTCAACGGCCGCTCCGGCGCCGTCGTACCGCAGACCGGCGACTACAGCGCCGCCCAGGTGGGCGCCACGCCCGCATCGGCCTTCCAGGCGCCCTTCCTGAGCCTGTCGCAGCCAGGCTACCAAGCCTTCCCCGGCAACGGCGGCCAGGGCACCGGCATGTATCTGCAAGGCGGGACGCGCGCGATTTCGCCGAACACGGCCACCGCCGTCACGTTCCCCCACGCCTTCCCGAACGCGTGCATCGCCGTGGTGTGCTCGTGCAACAACCAGTCCTCCGCGCTGGAGGTGGACGGCTTCAACACGGCGAGCTTCAATGTCCGCGTGAACGCGAATCAAATTTCCTGGATCGCCATCGGCTGGTGATCTGACAACCACGAAGGAATCACCATGCTCACCACCGGCCAGCAAGCCACCACGACGGCCGCCGTCGTCCTCCCCGCCGCGAGCTTCGCGGCAGGCCCCGTGACGTTCAAAGCCCCGAAGGCGAACGCCGCCGCCATCGAGATCGGAAAGTCCGGTGTGACGGTCGGGACGGGCTTCGTCCTCGATCCGGGCGATAGCGTCACGCTGAACATCGGGAACCTGAGTCAGGTCTACCTGATCGGCGCGAACACCACCGACAAGCTCACCTGGATCGGCGCATAAGCCGAGCGATACATGACCGATTTCCACGTTGACAATCTCGTCGTCGTCACGATCAACGGTTCCGCGCCGCTGACCAATCCAGCCACCACGAAGGGCGACCTTCTGGTGGATGACGGCACGGCGCTGCAGCGCCTGGGCGTCGGGGCAAACACGTTCGTCCTGACCGCCGACAGCACGCAGACGCTGGGGCTGAAGTGGGCCGCCGTGCCCGCCGGGTTCTCGAATCCGATGACGACGGCCGGCGACATCATCACGGGCGGCTCTGGCGGCACGGCCACGCGCCTGGGCATCGGATCGGCGGGGTTCGTGCTGACGGTGGTGGCAGGCGCTCCGGCCTGGGTGGCGGCGTTCACGAACCCGATGGCCGCCAAGGGCGACATGATCGCGGGCGGCACGGCTGGCGCCGCCACGCGCCTGCCGGTGGGCGCGAATGGCCTCGTCCTCGTGGCCGACAGCTCGCAGACGCTGGGCGTCAAATGGGCCGCCGCCACGCCGCTGACGACGAAGGGCGACATCCTCACCTTCGGCGCCGCACCCGACCGCCTGGCGGTGGGTACGAACGGGCAGATCCTGACGGCCGACAGCACGGCGACGGATGGCATCAAGTGGGCCACGCCGGCAGCAGCCGGGGGCAGCCCCCCGAACGTGAATGCACAGACCGGAACGGCCTACACGCTGCAGCTCACCGATGCGCCGGCCGCGTCTAGCTCGCAGGGAATCGTCACCATGACGAACGCCGTCGCGAACGTGGTGACGATCCCCCTGCACGCGACCGTCGCCTGGCTGACGGGGACGATCTTCCAGTTCATCCAGCTCGGCGCCGGCCAGACCACCATCGCGTGCCCGGGTGGCTCGCTGGTGTCGGTGGCTTCGACCTCGACGCGTGCGCAGTTCTCGGCCATCACGGCGACCTACCTGGGCGCGGACGTGTGGTCGGTGGCGGGGGATCTGGCGTGATCATTCCCGGCGGCCCCTACCGTGGCGCTGGTGGCGATCCGTTCTTCGCGGACGTGTCGCTGCTGCTGCACTTCGACGGCACCAATGGGCAGACCACCACGGTGGACTCCAGCGGCTCTCCGCACGCCGTCGTCCTCACGTCCGCCACGCTCTCGACCACACAAGCCGCGTTCGGGCCGAGTAGCCTCGTGGTGGCCGCATCGACCTCGGGGCAAGCGCGAGTCGCGGCGACGGTCAGTCCGCCCGACAATCTGCAGCTCGGGTCGAACGAGTGGACAGTGGAGTTCTGGATATACCCCACCGGAACGGGCGCAGCCTACGCCGTGAACTTTGCAG
>CAIWPS010000346.1 GCA_903914615.1 uncultured beta proteobacterium
GCGACGTCCTTGAAGCGCGCCTCGGCGTCGGGCTCCTTGCTGACATCGGGGTGGTACTTGCGCGCCAGCTTGCGGTAGGCGCGCTTGATCTCGTCGGCCGTGGCCGCACGATCCACCCCCAGGGCCGCGTAGTAGTCCTTGAATTCCATGGTCTGGCGCCACGCTAGCGTCGCCGGCCTGCGCCGTCGGTACGGCAGCGCACCCAGGCGCCAGGCGCCGGCGTCTGGCCTCGGCGTCTGGCCTCGGCGTCTTGCCTCGGCGCCAGGCCTCGGCGTCACGTGCCGACACCCGGCGGCCACGCGCAGGCCTCACACTGCGCAGGTGCGCAGCGCTGCCGACACCCTCCTCGCGACCCCCGGCCGCCGCCGTGGCGGCGACGCTGCGCCGTCGCAGGGCTAGGGCCGTGGACGAACTGGCGACGCTCAAGTCGTTGGGCCTGGAACTGCCCAGCCCGGCCTACATCGTCGGCGCCATCCTCTTCGGCCTCGTCGGCGTGTGGGCCTGGTACAGCGGCCGCAGGCAGCAGCGGCCGCGGCGCAAATGGCTCGGCGTGGCGCTGATGCTGTACCCCTACCTGGTGTGGCAGACGGGGCTGCTGTACGTCGTCGGGGCGGCGCTGTGCGCCGGCCTGTACTTCGACCGCGACTGAAGGCGGCCTTGCGCCGGCTAGTTTGCCAGGCCGCGCGAGAAGTCGATGATGAGCCGCGCCGCCAGGTACAGCCGCGGCTCGATCGAGTCGACGAGGATGTACTCGTCGTCGTTGGAATGGGCGCCGAAGCCGAGCAGGCCGAAGCGTTCGAGCACCGGGCTGGCGTTGTGCAGGGCCGCGAAGGCGGCGTCGGTGCCGCCGCCGCCGACGGTGTCGACGACCTTCAGCGTGCGGCCGATCTCGCCGTAGATGGCCTGGGCGCGGCGGCCCACCGCCAGCTGCGCCGGCCGGGCCTCGAGCGGCGGGCGCCGCTGTTCGAAGGTGAGCTCGTCGACGGTGCCGGGGATGAGCTGGTGCTTGATCGTCTCGCGCAGCCGCGCCTCCAGCGCCGCGTAGTCGGCCACGCGTTCCACGCGTACGTCGGCCGCGGCCGTGGCCTCGGCCGGGATGACGTTGCGGTTGCTGCCGCCCGAGACCATGGTCCAGTTCATCTTCACGCCGCGGCTGGGCTCGGAGAAGTCCCGCGTCTGCAGCATCTGGTGCGCCAGTTCGTAGATCGCGTTCAGGCCGCGCTCGGGCGCGCCGCCGGCGTGCGAGGCCTTGCCGGTGACCTTCAGCGTCACCGCGGCGATGCCCGCGGTGGCCAGCGAGAGCTGGTCGCTGGTGGCCGGCGAGCCTTCGTGCGACATCGTCAGGTCGTGCTCGGCGCCCAGCTGCGTGAGCCACTTGCGCGCCCCCGGCGAGCTGATCTCCTCGTCGCCGTTGACGAGCACCGTGATCAGGCCGTAGTCATGAAAGCCCAGCGCCTGCAGCGTGGCCAGGGTGTGCAGGATGACGGCGATGCCGGCCTTGTCGTCGCCGATGCCCAGGCCGTAGGCGCGGTTGCCGTCGACGCGGAAGGGCTGCTTGGCGCCCATGCCGCGCAGGTAGACCGTGTCCATGTGGGCGATGAGCAGGATCTTCTTCGTGCCGCTGCCGCTGAAGCTGGCGCGCACCATGCGGCCGATCTTCGGCGGCGTGTCGTGCATGCGGTAGGCATCTTCACCGGGTTCGATGAACTCGACCTTGCCGCCCAGCGCGGCCAGGCGGTCGGCGATGAGCTGCGAGATGCGGTCCAGGCCTTCGCGGTCGCCGCTGCCCGATTCGATCGCCACCAGGTCCTTCAGGGTGTCGAGCAAGGGCTGCTTCTGCTGCTGTACCTGGGCCCAGACGGCGGCGTCGGGTGCGGCCAGCACCGGCGGGGCCAGCACGCTCAGCACGAGGCAGGCAGCCGCAAGGGCCGGGCGAAGGAGGCGCTGGGGCATTTTCATGGGCCGGGCGGGGGGGCTGCAGCAAAGCGTGCAGTGTGGCACGCGTTCGTCGCCACGGGGCGGCGGACAGCCGCTAAGCTGCCGAGCATGCTCGACGCCACCTCGACCGCCCTTTCCGGCATGCAAGCCGCCTGGCAGGGCCTGCAGGTCGCGGGCCAGAACATCGCC
>CAIWPS010000347.1 GCA_903914615.1 uncultured beta proteobacterium
ATCTCCTGCAGCGACGCCGTCGTCTGCTCGACGCTGGCGGCCTGCTGGCTGGCGCTCTGCGACAGGCTCTGCGAGGTCTGGCTGACCTGGCTGCTGGCGGCGCCGAGCTCGCGCGCGGCGCCGCGCACCTCGCGGATGGTGCCGCTGACGGTGTCGATGAGCTGGTTGAACTTGCCGCACAGCTCGGCATGGAAGGCTTCCTTGCCTTCGAGCGGGATGCGCCGCGTGAAGTCGCCTTCGGTGGCGCCATCGACGGCGGCGCCGATCTCCTCGGTGACGCGGGCCGCGGCCTGGCCGGCCGCCTCGGTGGCGGCCAGGCGCCGATCGTCCTCGAGCTTGCGCTGCTGCAGGTTGGCCTTCATCTGGCTGAAGCGCTTGAGCAGCTGCGCCGCCTCGTCGCTGCCCCGGTCGTCGATGGCAGCGGCCAGGTCGCCTTCGGCCACGGCGTTGGCCACGGCCACCGCATGCGCCAGCGGTCTCGTCACCGACCGCGTGATGGCCACGCCCAGCGCCAAGGCCACGGCCCACAGGCCACCCAGCACGGCGAGCAGGCCGGCGCGCTCGGATTCGGTGTCGTGGATGCGGGACTTCAGCAGCCCTTCCAGCGCCGTGCCGGCGTCGGCAATCGACCGGTACTGGGCTTCGACCGCGGTGGTGCCGATCTTGCGGAACTCGTCGACGCCGACCGTGGCCTTGGCGCTGGCCACGAGCTGCTCGCGTGCCAGCTTGAAGAAGCGGTCGGCGGCGGCGTCGGCGCCGGCCACGCCCGCCATCGCCTGCTTGATGGCCGGGCTGATGTCCGCCGCCTTGGCGATCTGGTCGGCGGCACGGCCGCGGAGGTACTGCGCCTTGGCGATGTCGTAGTCGATGGCGACCCGATCGCTGGCTGCGATGTCCTTGCCGGTGAGCAGGCTCGAGCCCTTGCCGCGCACGCTGCCCGTGGCCTCGGCCAGCCGCGGCAGGTGGTCGGTGAGCGCGGTGACGAGGAAGTAGGTCTCGGCCACCGGGTCCAGCGACAGGCCCGCGGCGTCGGCGGTGAGTTCGATGACGCGCAGGTTCTGATCGATCAGGGTCTTGTGCTGCTCGTAGCTGGCCATCGAGTCCAGGCCGCGCTCACGCACGCCCTGGCTGAGCTTGCCCCAGGCGGCCTTGAACGCCGCGGCCTCGGTCGCCGCCTGCGTGTAGCCCGCGGCGGTCAGTGCCGCGCCCAGCTTGTCGGTGGCGGCATCGACTTCGGCGGCGCGCTTGCTGCGCTCGGCCTCGGCCGCGGCCTTGCCGTTCAACGTCATGCTGGCGAGGCCGCGATGAGTCTGCAGGCTCAGCTGCAAGGCCACGGCCACGCGCAGCGGGTCCAGGCCGTCCGCCTCGGCCCGCGCCACCGCGAGCTCGTCGTTCTTGTAGTGCACGACCTTGAGCAGCGGCACCGCGCACATCACGGCGCCGATGGCGCCCAGGGCGGCGAACTTTTGCCACAGCTTCATGGCGCGCAGGATGTTCTTCATGTTTGCTTTTCGGTGGAGCGGGGGGTGACGGGGGCGGCGCGGCCGCGGGTGGCGCCGGGCTTCATGGCGGCGGCCATCAACCCTTGCATGTCGAGCACGAGCGCGACGTCGCCCGAGCCCAGGATGGTCGAGCCGGCCAGCGCTTCCAGCGGCTTGAAGATGCCGGCCAGCGGCTTGATGACGGTCTGGTGCTCGCCCAGCAGGCGGTCCACCACCAGGCCGATGCGCACCGCGCCCTGGCGCACCACGACCAGGCTGCGGCGGCTGGCCGCGGGGTCGGGGCGGGCGCCGTAGAAGAGGGCCAGGTCCAGGTAGGGCAGCACCTCGCCGCGCAGGTCGAAGGTGCCGCAGGTGCGGTCGGGCTGGGCCGCGCATTCGCGCGGCACCGCGATGCACTCGCTGACCACCGCCAGCGGCAGCACGTAGTGGACGTCGCCGACGCGGGTGAGGAAGCCGTCGATCATCGCCAGCGTCAGCGGCAGGCGGATCTGCGTCGTCGTGCCGCGGCCTTCGGTGCTGGCCAGGCTGATCTGGCCGCGCAGCGACTCGATGTTGCGCCTGACCACGTCCATGCCGACGCCGCGGCCGGAGATGTCGGTGACGGCATCGGCGGTGGAGAAGCCGGCGGCGAAGATGAGCTGCCAGACCTCGGCGTCCGACAGCACGGCGTCGGCATCGACGAGGCCGCGCTCGACCGCCTTCTTCAGGATGCGCTGGCGCGACAGGCCACCGCCGTCGTCGCTGACCTCGATGACGATGGTGCCGGCCTCGTGGTAGGCATTCAGCCCCAGCCGGCCCTGCGCCGGCTTGCCCGCGGCGACGCGCGCGGCCGGGGTCTCGATGCCGTGGTCCAGGCTGTTGCGCACGAGGTGCATCAGCGGGTCGCCGATGACGTCGACCATGGACTTGTCGAGCTCGGTGTCGCCGCCGGTGACGACGAGTTCGATCTCCTTGCCCAGTTGCTTGCCGATGTCGCGCACGACGCGCGAGAAGCGCGAGAAGGTCTCGCCCACCGGCACCATGCGCAGCGCCAGCGCGCCGTCGCGCGTGGCCTGCACCAGCTCGGCGACGCGCTGCGTGGCCTCCAGCGCTGCCGGCGAGCCTTCGGCGCTGGCCACCATCTGCGCGCCCGAGCCGGCGATCACGAGTTCGCCGATGAGGTCGATCAGGTGGTCCAGC
>CAIWPS010000348.1 GCA_903914615.1 uncultured beta proteobacterium
ACCGAAGGCATGGCCCAGGCGGTCGTTGGCCTGCTTGAAGTGGTCGAGGTCGATGTACAGCAGCGCCACCGGCCGCCCGTGGCGGCGGCAGGGCGGCAGGACCAGCGCCGCCTGTTCCGCGAAGCCTTGGCGGTTGTTCAGGCCGCTGAGCAGGTCGGTGCGGCGCATGCGGCGTTCCTGCGCGAACATCTGCGACAGGCGCGCCGCCAGCTCGCTGACGATGAGGAAGGCCGAGCCCTGGGTGACGGTGTTCACCGCCCACACCCAGGGTGCATGGCGGGCACCGTTCTCGTACAGCGCACCCAGCCACATCGCGGTCGTGAACAGCGCCACCGCGGTGGCGCCGGGGCGCCGCAGCCGCCAGCCCGCCAGCATCAGCGGCATGAAGTAAAGCGAGACGACGTGGATCTCGTCGCCGGTGACGACGTCGATGACGCCGACGCCGACCGCCGCCACGCAGGCCACCGCCGCCGTCAGCGCCGCCAGCAGCCAGGCCGGCAGCTGCCGCGGCGGCCCGGCGGTCCCCATCGGGCGGGTGGGCCGCGCCGCCCTAGCTGCAGGTGACGGTGATGGCCGTCGGCGTGCCGCTCGTCGGCACGCTGCCGCTGCCGTTGGTCACCGTGCAGGTCAGCCCGGCCGGCTGCGTCGCCACCGTCACCTGGTAGGCGGTGCCCGCGGTCAGCAGGCCGGGGAAGGCGAAGGGCCCGTTGGTGGCCACCGGAAGCAGCACGCTGCCGTTGGACAGCGTCACCGCGGTGCCCGAAACGAGGCCGCTGACGGTGCCGGTGAGCGTGGCCGTGCTGACGCAGGCCACGGCGATGGTGTTGACGCTGTCGGCGTTGGAGTCCACCGAGCCGGTGCCGTTGGCGACCTGGCACACCTGGCCCGCTGGCTGGGTCAGCACCGTCACGTTGTAGCTGCTGCCGCCGGACAGCTGGGTCGGGAAGGTGAAAGAGCCGCTGGCGGTGACGGTGAGGGTGTCGCTGCCGTTGTTCTGCAGGGTCACGCTCTGGCCGGTGGCCAGGCCGCTGACGCTGCCTTGGATGTTGGCATTGCCGCCGCCGCCGCAGGCCGCCAGTCCCAGCGCGGCCGCCGCCGCGATGAAGGCGGTGGCCAGGGGAAAGAAGAGGGTGCTGCGATGTTTCATGGGACCTCCGTGGCGTGTCGTTGTGGATGGGTTGAGGGCGGCGCGCGCATCAGCTCGGCCGCAGGGGCAGGTACAGCTTCATGCCGGCGCGCTGGACCAGGATGGCCACCGCCTTGTCGATGCGCCCGGCCGCGGCACTGGCCTGCGCCACCGTGCTGACGGGCAGGCCGTCGATGGCCAGCAGCAGGTCGCCCGCCTGCACGCCGGCGCGCGCTGCCGGGCCGCTGACACCTTCGATGAAGAGGCCGCCCTGCATGCCCGCCAGCTGCCGTTCCTCGGGCTGCAGCGGCCGCAGCGCCAGGCCCAGGCGGCCGTTGGGTAGCGGCGCCGCGGCCGCGGCCTGCGTCGTGGCCGCGGGCTGGGCATCGTCCAGCCGCGCCTGCACGGTGTGCGCGGCACGCTGGCGCCAGAAGTCGACACGCACGGCGTCGCCGGGCAGCGCCAGGCCGACCAGCGCGGGCAGGTCGCCCGAGGCGTCGACCTCGTGGCCGTCGATGGCCAGCACGATGTCGCCGCTGCGCAGGCCAGCCCTGGCCGCCGCGCTGCCGTCCTGCACGTCGTCGATGAGCGCACCGTGCGGCCGGTCCAGGCCGAAGCTCTCGGCCAGCGCCTGGTCCACCTCCTGCACCGTCACGCCCAGGCGGGCATGGCGCACCGTGCCGCCGGCCAGGATCTGCTGCTCGACGCGCTGCGCGACCTCGATGGGAATGGCGAAGGACAGCCCCTGGTAGCCGCCGCTGCGCGAGTAGATCTGGGCATTGATGCCGATGACCTCGCCGCGCATGTTGATCAGCGGGCCGCCGGAATTGCCGGGGTTGATGGCGGCGTCGGTCTGGATGAAGGGCACGAAGCCGTCGCCCGGCAGCGAGCGCCGCGTCGCGCTGATGACGCCGGCGGTGACCGTGCTCTCGAAGCCGTAGGGCGAGCCGATGGCCAGCACCCATTCGCCGACGCGCAGCGGCGCCGGCGTGACCAGGGCGATGGCGGGCAGGTGGCCGGCGTCGATCTTCAGCAGCGCGATGTCGGTGAGCTTGTCGCTGCCCAGCACCTTGGCGCGGAACTCGCGCCTGTCGGTGAGCTTCACCGTGACTTCGTCGGCGTCCTCGACGACGTGGGCGTTGGTCAGGATGAGCCCGTCCTCGCGCACGATGAAGCCCGAGCCTTCGCCGCGCATCGGCAGATGCATCTCCGGCGGCAGGCCGCCGAAGCGCTGCTGGAAGCGGCGCAGGAACTCGGCCATGCTGTCGGCGTCGGCCGCGCCGGCGTCGTCGCCTTCGCTGGCGGCGGGGTTGGGCGCGACGTTGGTGCTGACCTTGTGGGTGCCGCTGACGCTGATGTTGACGACGCTGGGCGCGAACCGCGCGGCCACGCTGGCCATGTCGGGCAGTTCCGCCGCGGCATGCGCTGGCGCCGCCGAGGCGGCGAGCAGCATCAGCGCAGCGGCGGCCGGCGCGGCTTGCGCCAACCACCGTGCCGGCGCCAGGGGCGTCGGTCGCAGCAGCGGGGTCGAGGTCTTCGTCGGCATGTCGGCCTTCCAGGTTCTGTCGTCATCGTGCGCACCCAAGGTGCCTGGCATGTGTCGCTGCGCATGACGCGAGGTGACATCTGACACCGGCGCCTTTACATGCCGTCCGCCACCAGGTGCAGGTGCAGGTCGAAGGCGCCGCCCGCTTCCAGCGTCAGCGTGTAGCTGCGGCGGCTGCCGCCCAGCGTCACGCCGACCTGGTAGGTGCCGGGGGCCAGGGGCAGGTCGGTGAGGGCGCCGGCGTCCTCGATGGCCAGCACGCGCCGGCCTTGCAGGTCGTCGACCTGCAGGGCCAGCGGCTGGTGCGGCGGTGCCGCGCGGCCGGCGTAGCGCTTGCGCAGCCGGTGCAGCGCCGATTCCAGCGCCGTGCCCGGCGCCGGATGCAGACGTTCGGCGTGGATGCGCAGCCGCGCCGGAGCAAGGGCAGGCGTCTCAGGGTGCATGGTCAGCACGGCGGCGGGTGCGCTCAGGCGGCGTCGCCGCCAAGCCAGGCCGGCGCCGCAACGGCGTGCGGCGGGTGCTGGCGTTCGCGCCGCAGCAGCAGGCTGATCAGCAGCGCCGCGGCGGCCGTGCCCGACAGCGCAGGCGACGCCATCAGCAGCTGCGCCAGCCCGTCGACGGCCTCGCCGCAGACCTGCTGCGCATGGTCCACCAGCGCCACGATGTCGTCCGCGTTCACGCCCTGGATGTCTTCCAGCCGCACCTGCAGGTTCTGCCAGCCGCCCTTGAGCTTGACGCGTGCGAACACGCCGTCGGCGATGCCGAACAGCGACAGCACGCCCAGCGGCCGCAACAGCGGCTCCAGCAGGTGCGCCCGCTCGGCCGGCGGCGCGGCCTCGTAGACCTGGGCCACGAGTTCGGGAACGCTCAGGTCCTGGACCTGGCAGCCGCCGGTGGGCTCGGCGGTCGGCAATGCGGTGTCTTTCGCTTGCATGGAGGGGAGCCTTTGCCGGGCGGGCGCCGGGCGTGGATGCGACGACACCGATGGTCTGCCGCCGTGCCGACGTCTCCATGTCGAAGCGGCGCGCGCCGCGTTGCATCTGAAATGCGGCGGCGGCGCGGTGGCGTTTACGGAAGTTTTCGGCCTGCAGGGTGGGCCGGAGACATGCGCCGCCGACGATGCGCTTCCCTTGTTTCCATCCCCGAGGTTCGCACCATGAAGAAGTCCCTGACCCCCCTGACCCCTGTGCGCGCCCTGGCCGCTGCGGCCGTGCTCGCCGCCACGCTGGCGGCGCCGATGGTGCAGGCGCAGACCAGCGCTGCCGGGCCCGCAGCCGTGCATGACCACGGCGCCGCGCGGCTGGACAGGACGCTGGCGTCGGTGGGCGTGAGCGCGGCCACGCGCACCAGCATCGAAGCCATCCTGGCGCAGGCGCGCAGCGACGTGAAGGCGTTGCGCACGGCGGCGGGCAACCCACGCCAGCAGCTGGTCCAGGCCCTGGCGGCAGCGAACGTCGACGCCACGGCCGCCAGCACGGCGCGCGCCAACGTCATCGCGCTGCAGGACAGCGTCAGCCAGCGCATGCTGCAGGCCGAGCTGCAGGTGGCGGCGCTGCTCACGCCCGCGCAGCGCCAGCAGCTGCTGGCCCTGCGCCAGCAGCACCAGGCGAAGTGGCAGGGCCAGCGCGGCTGAACGCCGGGCCCGGCTTCAGCCCAGCAGTTCGGCCAGCGCGCGCGCCAGCTCGGCGCGCTGCAGCGGCTTGGCCAGCACGCGCGTCACGCCGGCGGCACTGGCGCGCTGCGCCAGTGCCGCGCCGCCCCAGCCGCTGACCAGCAGCACCGGCAGCACGCGCCCCTGGGCGCGCAGCTGGCGCGTCAGCTCGGTGCCGCTGAGGCCGGGCATGACCTCGTCGGTGATCAGCGCCTGCC
Organism: uncultured beta proteobacterium; assembly: GCA_903914615.1. Lineage (GTDB taxonomy): Bacteria > Pseudomonadota > Gammaproteobacteria > Burkholderiales > Burkholderiaceae_C > Rubrivivax. Next base: position 4,542 of record CAIWPS010000348.1, read on the forward strand.
AGCCGGGGTCGTCGTGCAGGGCCTGCAGCGCGGTGGCGCCGTCGGTGTGGCCTGCGGCCTCGTAGCCCAGGCCGTGCAGCGTTTCCAGCGCCAGCGCGACGAGCTCGGGTTCGTCGTCGACCACCATCACGCGCTGGCCGCGGCCGGCTGGCGCCTCGGCCGGGGCCGCCACCGGCGGCGCGACCGGGCTGTCGCTTTCCGGCAGGTAGAGCGTGAAGCGCGCGCCCTGGCCGGGCTGGCTGCGGACGTCGATGGCGCCGCCGAATTCGGCCACCACGCCATGCACCACCGCCAGCCCCAGCCCCGTGCCCGACTGCGCGCTGCGCGTGGTGAAGAAAGGCTCGAACAGATGGTCCATCACCGCCGGCGTGATGCCGGCGCCCTCGTCGGCCACGCTCAGCACCAGCCAGCGGCCGGGCTGCAGCTGGCTGTGCGAGAGCACGCGCGCCGCGGCCACCGTCTCGCGCACCAGGTGAAGGCTGAGCATGCCGCCGCCGGGCATGGCCTGCAGCGCGTTCGTGCACAGGTTCATCACCGCCTCGAAGGCCTGCGTGGGGTCGCCGCGCAGGCGCGCGCCCGGGGCCTGCAGCGAGGTCTCCAGCACCACGCCGGGGCGCAGCGACGACGACAGCAGCGTCAGCACTTCATGCACCACGGCCTCGAGCTCGAACACGGTGGAGGCGCGCGCACCGCCGCGGCTGAAGGCCAGGATGCGTTCGACCAGGGCCTTGCCGCGCAGCGCCGCCTGCAGCACCTTGCCCAGGTGGCGCGCCTGCGCGCTGCCGGGGGCGGCGGCGTCCTGCGCCATCTCGCCGTAGCCGACGATGCCGGCGAGCACGTTGTTGAAGTCGTGCGCCACGCCGCCGGCCAGGGTGCCCAGCGATTCCAGCTTGCTGGCGCGCGCCAGCTGCGCCGCCAGCGCGCGCTGGGCCTCGCCGCGGCGGCGGTCGGCGCGCTGCACCAGCACCAGCGCGGCGGCCATGATGGCGCCCAGCAGCGCCAGCGCCAGCGCCGCCAGCAGCGCGGCGCCGCGCCAGTCGGCCAGCACCGCGCCGACCTCGCGCGACACCAGCACCTGGATGCCGTAGCGCGGCACGCGGTGCAGGCCGACGAGGTTCTCGCTGCCGTCGCTGAAGCGCCGGACCTCCAGGCTCGGCCGGTTCGCCAGGCGCTGCGCCACGGTGGCCTCGTCCACCGTGGGCGCGCGAACGTTGGCGCCGACCAGGCGCACGCCGTCGCTGCGCAGCACCACCATGCGTGCATCGGTGGCCGGCAGCGCCGCCGAGAACGCGCCCAGCAAGGTGCCCGCAGGAAGCCCGGCGACGATCCAGCCGCCGACGCCGCCCGGGCTGTCGCGGAAGCGCATCGCCAGCGCCACCAGCCGCTCGGGCCCGCTGCCGGCGCCGAAGGGCCGGCTGACGGCCACGCTGTCGTCGGCCAGCCCGGTCAGCACCGGCGCGAAGCTGGCGAGCGGCGGCGGCGGCGTGGCGTGGGACGCCGAGATGACGCCGCCCGCGGCGTCCAGCAGCCACAGCGTGGTCACCAGTTGCATGAGGTCGGCGCGGGTGTTCAGCGCACGCTCGGTGTCGGCGCCGCGCACCGGCAGGCGGCCGTCGTGGAGTTCGCGGCGCATCGCCATCAGGCCTTCCTCGGCGCCGCGCAGGCCGCGGTCGATCTCGTCGGTGAGCGACAGCGACAGCAGGCCCAGTTCGCGCGTCTGCGCCGAGAGCGCGTCGCGCCGCATCTGCCACAGCGCGGCGGCGGCCACCGCGGCCAGCACCAGCCACAGCAGCAGGGCCAGCAGCCAGGGCCGGCCGGCGGGCCAGAGGCGAGCGCGGGCGCCGGCGGGCGGGGAGTTGTCGAGGTCCATGCGGCAGTATCGGCCAAGGCGCCGCGCGCACCTGCTGCGTTAGCATGCCGACCCAGCCCGCTGCCGTCATGAATTCACCCGCCATCCCGCACATCCTCGTCATCGACGACGACGCCGACGTGCGCGAGCTCGTGACCGAATACCTGGGCGGCCACGACCTGCGCGTCACCGCCGCGGCCAGCGGGCGCGAGATGTTCGAGCTCTTCGACCGCGAGTCCATCGACCTCGTGCTGCTGGACCTGAAGCTGCCCGGCGAGGACGGCATGCTGCTGGCGCGCCAGCTGCGCGAGCGCGCCACCGTGCCCATCGTGCTGCTCACCGGCCGCAACGAGGAAGCCGACCGCGTGATGGGCCTGGAGCTGGGCGCCGACGACTACGTCACCAAGCCCTTCAGCCCGCGCGAGCTGCTGGCGCGCGTGCGCGCGGTGCTGCGCCGCTACCAGGTGCAGGCCACCTTGCCCGAGCGCGACACGGCGCGCCGCGCCTTCCGCTTCGCCGGCTGGGAGCTGAACCTGCGCACGCGCCGCCTGACCGCGCCCGACGGCAGCGGCGTTGAACTTTCCAACGGCGAATTCAGCCTGCTCAGCGCGCTGTGCCGCGCGCCGCAGCGCGTGCTCAGCCGCGACCAGCTGCTGTCGATGTCGCGCCTGCACGAGGCCGAGGTCTACGACCGCACGGTGGACGTGCAGGTGCGGCGGCTGCGCCTGAAGCTGGAATCCGATGCCGCCCACCCCGCGCTCATCGTCACCGAGCGCGGCGCCGGCTACCGGCTGGCGGCCGAGGTCGAGTCGCTGTACTGACCGCGCCCGCGGCGCGAACCGCCGCCGCTGTCCGGGCCGGCCCGAAACTTTGAAGGCAAGCAATGCGTCTGGGCAAAAGGGTAGGGCTGGTGCTGGCCCTGGCGGTGCTGCTGGGGCTGTTCGTCACCTTCGACCTCGGACGCTTCCTCAGCCTGGCCGCGGTCAAGGGCAGCCAGGCCGACCTGCAGGCCTGGCGCGCGGCACAGCCGCTGGGTGCGGCACTGCTGTTCTTCGCGGTCTACGTGGCGGCCACCGCAGTGTCGCTGCCGGGCGCCACGGTGCTGACGCTGGCCGCCGGGGCGCTGTTCGGGCTGGGCTGGGGCACGCTGATCGTCTCCTTCGCCTCCACGCTCGGCGCCACCCTGGCCTTTCTGGCCGCGCGCTGGCTGTTCGGCGGCTGGGTGCAGGCGCGCTTCGCCGACCGCCTGACGGCGCTGAACGAAGGCATCGCCAAGGAAGGCGGCTGGTACCTCTTCACCTTGCGGCTGGTGCCGGTGCTGCCCTTCTTCGTCGTCAACCTGGCGATGGGCATGACGACGCTGCGCGTGCGCACCTACGCCTGGGTGAGCCAGCTCGGCATGCTGCCGGCCACCGTGCTGTACGTCTACGCCGGCACGCAGCTGGCGCGCATCGACTCGCTCAAGGGCATCGTCTCGCCGGGCCTGCTGGTCGCGCTGGTGCTGCTGGGGGTCTTCCCGCTGCTGGCCAGGCAGGGTGCCCGCCGGCTGCGCGCGCACCGGCTGGTTTCGCGCTGGAAGAAGCCGCGATCCTTCGACCGCAACCTCGTCGTCATCGGCGGCGGTTCGGCGGGGCTGGTCACGGCCTACATCGCCGCCGCGGTGAAGGCCAGGGTGACGCTGGTCGAAGCGCATGCGATGGGCGGCGACTGCCTGAACACGGGCTGCGTGCCGTCGAAGGCGCTGATCCGGTCGGCGCGCTTCCTGGCCCAGGTGCAGCGGGCCAGCGAACTCGGCCTGCGCTCGGCCCACGCCGACTTCGACTTCGGCGAGGTGATGGAGCGCGTGCAGCGCGTCGTGCAGGCCGTCGCGCCGCACGACTCGGTGGCGCGCTACCAGGGCCTGGGGGTGGACGTGGCGCAGGGCCATGCGCGCATCGTCACGCCCTGGGAAGTGGAGATCACCCACCGCGACGGCCGCGTGCAGCGGCTCACCACGCGGGCCATCGTCGTCGCTGCCGGGGCGCGCCCTTTCGTGCCGCCCCTGCCCGGCATCGAGAGCGTCGAGGTGCTGACCTCGGACACCGTCTGGCAGCTGCGCCAGCGCCCGCGCCGCCTGCTGGTGCTGGGCGGCGGGCCCATCGGCTGCGAGCTGGCACAGGCCTTCGCGCGCCTGGGCTCGCAGGTCACGCTGCTGGAGCAGGCGCCGCGCCTGCTGGTGCGCGAGGACCCCGAGGTCTCGGCCCTCGTCGCCGCGCGCTTCGCGGCCGAGGGCCTGCGCGTGCTCACCGGTCACCAAGCCCTGCGCGTCGAGGCGGCGGGCGACGCACGGCAGCTCGTCGCCACCCACGCAGGTGCCGAGGTGCCGCTGCCCTTCGACGCCCTGCTGGTCGCCGTCGGCCGCGTCGCCAACCTGCAGGGCTACGGCCTGGAGGAACTGGGCGTGGCGACGGGCCGCACGGTCGAGGTCGACGGCTTCCTGCAGACCAGCATCCCCAGCATCTACGCCGCCGGCGACGTTGCCGGCCCCTACCAGTTCACCCATGCGGCCGCCCACCAGGCCTGGTACGCGGCGGTGAATGCGCTGTTCGATCCGTTCAAGCGCTTCCGCGCCGACTACCGCGTCATGCCCAGCGCCACCTTCGTCGACCCCGAGGTGGCGCGCGTGGGCCTGAACGAGACCGAGGCGCGGGCGCAGGGCGTGGCCTTCGAGGCCACGGTGTATGGCCTGGACGATCTCGACCGCGCCATCGCCGACGGCGAGGCCGAGGGCTTCGTCAAGGTGCTGACGGTGCCCGGCAGCGACCGCATCCTGGGCGTGACCATCGTCGGCGCCCATGCCGGCGAACTCATCGCCGAATGGGTGCTGGCGATGAAGCACGGCCTGGGCCTGAACAAGATCCTGGGCACCATCCACGCCTACCCGACCTGGCCCGAGTCGGCCAAGTACGCCGCCGGCGCCTGGAAGCGCGCCCACGCGCCGCAGGCGCTGCTGGCCTGGGCCGGGCGCTTCCACGCCTGGCGGCGCGGCTGACTACATCGGCTTGCGCACCGAGTCGCCGCCGGTGAGCGGGCGCACGGGCACCTGGATCTCGACGTTCGCGCGCTTCTTGTCGGCGCCTTCGACGACCAGGGTCACCGCCACCGTGTCGCCGGCCTTGAGCTGCTGCTTCAGGTCCATCAGCATGACGTGGTAGCCGCCGGGCTTGAGCTCGACGGCCTTGCCCGCGGGCAGTTCCAGCCCGTCGGGCAGGGCGCGCATCTTCATCACGCTGCCGTCCATCGACATCTCGTGGATCTCGACCACGCCAGCCGCCGGCGAGCTGGCCGCGACGAGCCGGCCGCCTTGCACGGAGGTGATCTGCGCGAACAGGCCGGTGGCCTTCTGCTGCGGCACGGTGCCGCGGATCCAGGCGTCCTTGACGGAGGTCTGGGCTGCGGCGGCGGCGCCGACGAGGACCAGGGCAGAGAGGATCGCGGGGCGCAGGGCAGTGTGCATGGTCGGCTTCCGGTGCAAGTGGCGAGAACGTGATTGTGGGCCGTCGAGAGTGCCGGCCGGCGGGCCGGGCTTGGCTCGCACGGGCGCCGTGGAAGATACGCAGAAGCTATCGAAAGCACCGTGTGAAGATATTTGACATCTCGTGACGCGATGCCTACCGTCGACATCGCGTCGAAGCCCAACCATCACAGGAGACTGCCATGACCCAGCCCGCCCGCAGCATGCTCGCCGCCGCGCTCATGCTTGCCGCCGCCGCCCCGGCGCTGGCCCAGAGTTCGCCGATCGAGATCCTCTTCGTCGGCAACAGCTTCACCTTCGGCAAGTACGCGCCGGTGCGCAACTACCTGGGCGGCTACGACAGCGGCCCCGGCGCCGCCACCGGCGCCCATGTGCACGACCTGCAATGCCTCACCGCCGCCACCTGCTCGGCGGCGGAAAGCGTGGCGCTCTCGGTGCCCAGCACCAACCCCAACGTCGTCAACAACCCGGCCTACCCCGACCTGGCCTCGCAGCTGAACTACCTCAACGGCGCCGGCAGCGCCGCCAAGTTCACCGAGCCCGGCCCCTACGGCGGCATCCCCGGCATCTTCCTCAAGTTCACGCAGGAGGCGGGGCTGAACTACGACGTCTCCATCGACACCATCGCCAGCGCCACGCTCAACGGCACCTGGAACAACGCCACCAACCTGCCCGTCATCAGCGCCGCGAAGTGGGACCACGTGGTGCTGCAGGAGCAGAGCTTCACGCCGCTGCCCACCACCATCACCGTCAACGGCGTCAGCGTCACCACGCGCGGCAACCCGACCAACTTCAACAACGGCGTGAAGGGCATCGTCAATGCGCTGCACACCAACGACGCGGCGGCCGGACGCGCCGACGCCGCGGTGACGCTGTACGAGACGCAGCCGCTGGCCAGCTACTCCTACCTCAGCACCAACCCGGCCATGCCCATCTTCGGCAGCAGCGCGGGGCTGGCGGGGGGCAACAACAACCAGCCCTATGTCGGCGACCCCAACCCGGTGGCGCGCATGGCCGGCGACCTGCACAACGCCTACCTCACCGCGGCGGCCAATGCGCGCGCACTGGGACACAGCAGCGTCGACGTGACGCTGGCCGGCGACGCCTGGATCACGGCCATGAACGCCGGCATCGCGGTCACCAACCCCTACCTCGTCGGTGCGCTGTCGGGCACCGCCATCGACCTCTGGGACAGCAACGCGCTGGACGCCTGCTGCACCACGCCCATCGGCTACCACCCCAGCGTCTACGGCTCGTACCTGAACGCGCTGATGCTGTTCACGCAGATCACCGGCGTCGACCCGCGCACGCTGGGTTTCGCCGACCAGGCGGCGGCCGACCTGGGCATCGCGCCCGACATCGCCGTGGCGCTGCAGAACGCCGCCTACTACACCGAACTGGCCGGCGGCCCGGCCGCGGCCGTGCCCGAGGCGTCGACCGCGGCGATGGGCCTGTTCGGCCTGGCCGCCGTGCTGGTGGCCGCGCGCCGCCGCCGCGGGGCCTGATCCGGTGGCGGCCTGGCGCAAGGCGGCACGCACCGCCGCCCTGTTCGTCGCCGGCGGGCTGGCCGCGATCCTCGCGCTGGCGCAGCCGCTGCCCGCGGGGGCGCCTGCGCAAGCCGGCTTCTCCGAGCCGGCGCTGGACCGCATCGACCGCTTCTTCGAACGCGAGGTCCAGCTGGGGCGCGTGCCCGGCGCCGTGGTCGGCATCGCGCGCGAAGGCAGGCTCGTCTACTTCAGGGCCTTCGGCTTCCTGGACAAGGACAAGGGC
>CAIWPS010000349.1 GCA_903914615.1 uncultured beta proteobacterium
GCGCTGGCCGCACGCGGCGCACGGCTGGCCGCGAACGGCGCGGTGGCGCGCGGCGGTGTGCTCGTGCACAGCGACGTCGGCACCATCGACGCCCGCATCGGCGTGCGCTGGGCGCAGGCGGCCGCCGCGCTGGGCTCGGCCCTGCCGCTGGACGAGGGCACGCCGCCGTGACGCCGCTGCCGCAGCGCCTGGCCGCGCGCGAACAGCGCTGGCACCGCTACCTGGCCGACCTGCGCGACTACGCCGCGCAGCCGCAGCCGCTGGAGTCGGTGGGCACGCTGCTGCGCGTCACCGGCCTGGTGCTGGAAGTCGCCGGCGTGCGCGTGCCGGTGGGCTCGGTGTGCGAGGTCCTGTGCGAAGGCCAGAGCCCGGTGCTGGCCGAGGTCGTGGGCTTCAGCGGCGACCGCGCCTTCCTGATGCCCACGGGCGAGCTGCACGGCCTGTCCAGCGGCGCCCGCGTGGTGCCGCGTCCGGCGCCGAGCAGCCCGCCGCAATGGGGCCGCGACAACCACCCCTGGCGACGCAGCGAAGACCGCGGCCTGCACCTGCCGATGGGCGCGGGCCTGCTCGGCCGCGTCGTCGATTCGCACGGCCAGCCGCTGGACCGGCTGGGCCCGCTGCAGGACGTGCATGGCGAGCCGATGGTCCGCCGCCCCATCAACGCCATGGACCGCGACCCCGTGCGCACGCCGCTGGACACCGGGGTGCGGGCCATCAACGCCCTGCTCACGGTCGGCCGCGGCCAGCGCATCGGCCTGTTCGCCGGCACCGGCGTGGGCAAGAGCGTGCTGCTGGGCATGATGGCCCGCTACACCCAGGCCGACGTCATCGTCGTCGGCCTCATCGGCGAGCGTGGCCGCGAGGTCAAGGAATTCATCGAGGACATCCTGGGCGAGGAGGGCCGCGCGCGCAGCGTCGTCGTCGCCGCGCCGGCCGACGCGCCGCCGCTGCTGCGCATGCAGGGCGCGCACTACGCCACCGCCATCGCCGAGCATTTCCGCGACCGCGGCCAGCATGTGCTGCTGCTGATGGACAGCCTGACGCGCTTCGCGATGGCGCAGCGCGAGATCGCCCTGGCCATCGGCGAGCCGCCGGCCACCAAGGGCTACCCGCCGAGCTGCTTCGCCAAGCTGCCGCAGCTGGTCGAGCGCAGCGGCAACGGCCTGAACGGCGTCGGCTCCATCACCGCCTTCTACACCGTGCTGAGCGAGGGCGACGACCCGCAGGACCCCATCGCCGACGCCGCGCGCGGCATCCTCGACGGCCACATCGTGCTCAGCCGCGAACTCGCCGAGGGCGGCCACTACCCGGCCATCGACGTTGAACGCTCGGTCTCGCGCGTGATGACGGCGGTGGCGCCGCGCGCCCACCTGCACGCGGCGCGCCGCCTGCGCCAGCTGCTGGCCAAGGTGAACAAGGCGCGCGACCTGATTCAGCTCGGTGCCTACCAGCCCGGGCACGACGCCGAGCTCGACCTCGCCGTGCGCCTGCAGCCGCAGATGAACGCGCTGCTGCAGCAGGACATGCACGAACGCGCCGCGCTGGACCGCTGCACGGCCCAGCTGTGCCAGCTGATGAACGTCTGAACCTTGAAGCGAAAGCCGCCATGACCGCTGCCCTGCACACCCTGCTCGAACATGCCCAGACCCAGCGCGACCAGGGCCTGATGGCCCTGCAGCAGGCCGAAGCCGAAACGCAGCGCCTGCAGCTGCAGGCGACGCAGCTGCTGGCCTACCGCGACGACTACCGCCGCCGCCACCCGGCGCAGGACGGGCGCAGCGCTTCCATCGAACTGCTGCGCTGCCACCAGGGCTTCATGGAACGCCTGGACCAGGCGCTGGCGCAGCAGCAGGCGCAGGTGCAGGCGGCGCAGGCGCGCGCCGCGGCGCGGCGCAGCGAACTGGTGGCGCTGGAAACCCGCGTCGCCGCCGTGCGCAAGCTGCAGGAACGTCGCGGCGCCGAACGGCAGCGCCATGCCGACCGCCTGGACCAGCGGCGCAGCGACGAAGCCGCGGCGCAACAGTGGGTGCGTGCCGCCCAGGCCGCGGCCCTGCAGCCCTGAACACCGCTGCGCTGCCGACCATGCTCAGCCCCGCCCTGCTCAACCCCTTTGCGGCGCCGGCGCCCGTCGCGGCCACGCCTGTGGCCCCGGCCGCGAATGCCGCCGCCAACGCGCCGCACCCCTTCGCGCACGCGCTCGACCAGGCCAGCCAGCCGCGCCCCGCGGCGGCCGACCCGGCCCATGCCGCCGCGCGCCCTGCGCACAGCGGCACGGCCCCGGCACGCCCCGCAGCCGCGCAGCAGCCCACTGACCAGGCTCAGGCTGCCGATGAAGCCAAGGACCCGGCCGAAGCAGAAGCCACCGGCGACGCGAGCGGCGACGACACGACCCCCGCACCAGGCACCGCCCACGCCGCGGGCAAGGACCTGGCGACGATGCTGCCCACGGCGGCGGCGCCCACGCAGGCCCTGGCGGCCGCCTGGGCGGCCGACCATGCGGGCAGCGCCGCGGCGGCGCGCGGCGGCA
>CAIWPS010000350.1 GCA_903914615.1 uncultured beta proteobacterium
ACGGTGTCGACAACGGCTGGTCCTACAACGCCAGCACCTTCATCCACGGCATCCACGGCGCCAGCAAGCGCTCGGTGACCTACAGCTGGCAGGCGTCGGCGACGTCGAACTACGGCCAGACGCTGTACCCGGGGCTGTTGAAGGACTGCAGCCAGTGCCACGTGCCCAATGCCGTGAACTACGGTCCCACGGGCATGGCGCTCGCACCGAGCCTGCTGTGGACGACCAACGCCACGGGCACGACGGCTGCGCCCACGGTCAGCACGTCGCCTTATGTCGCGCAGACCGCAGGGACGAAGTACGGCCTGGCCTTCGCCTTCACGGCGGCGGGCAACACGGTGTCTTCGTACACGCTGGTCGACGGCACGGTGATCCCGACGCAGGTCGCGCCGGCCGCTGGCTACACGCGCCCGGCTGAAGCCACGACGCTGGTGAGTTCGCCGATCGCCGCCGCCTGCTTCAGCTGCCACGACACGACCTCCGACAAGGCGCACTACATCACCAACGGCGGCGCGATCTACGAGGCGCGCAGCACGGCGCTGGTGAAGACCGAGGCCTGCCTGGTCTGCCACGGTGCCGGCAAGGAACTGGACGTGGCGGCGGTGCACCACTGATTCCTGCGGCCTGAAGGCCGCCCACCAACCCCGGCCCGGGAACGCATTGCGTTTCCGGGCTTTTTCATCTCGGAAATCGGTGCGCCAGCGCTTCATAAATCTTCACTCCCCGGCCCGTTGATCCACATCAACGGCGATCCCGGCTTGCCTTGTTTGCCCGTGCCGTCAGCAGTGCAATCCACGAGCCGAATCCATCGAAGTTCCATCGATTTCCATCGACCGAGGAGAGACACCGTGAAGCCTTCCCACCCGACGGGCGCGAGCCCGCTCAACCCGCGCTGGAGCAGGTTCGCCGCAGCGGCGATGCTCGCAGCCATCCTCGCCGGCTGCGGCGGCAGCGACGGCCCTGCCGGCCCCGCCGGCCCCGCCGGCGCCAACGGCACCAATGGCACGAACGGCACGAACGGCACCAATGGAACGAACCTCGTCGCCACGGTGAACGTCGGCAGCAATGCCACCACGCCCACGACCACCGCGACCGCGACCTGGGTGGCGCTGCAGCCGAAGATCACGGTCACCGGCGTGACCATCAACGCCGGGCCGCCCGTCGTCAAGTTCAAGGTCACCGACGGTGCGGGCAACCCGGTCGTCGGGCTGGGCAACACTTCGCAAGGCACCGCCAGCAGCTCGTCCAGCGTGGCTGCGCTCACCAACGTCGCCTTCACGCTGGCCAAGTTGATGCCAGGCACGACGAACCCGAACGCGCCGACGCTCAATGCCGAACCCAGCTACTGGGTCAGCTACGCGGTGGTGCGCCCGCCCACGAATGCCGAGCTCACGGCCGTGCCGGCCTCGTCTTCGTGCAACGCGGCGACCAAGCCGACATGGTGCGGCACCTACCCGACGTCCGACACGCAGGGCAAGCTCGTCGACAACGGCGACGGCACCTACCAATACACGTTCTACCGCGATGTCACGCAGGTCAAGGCCATCGTCGGCACGCTCGCGACATCGGCCGACGGCACGGCCAACCCGTCCTATCTCGGCGACCTGACCTACGACGCCACGAAGACCCATCGCCTGACCATCTCGGTCGGCGGCAGCGCTCCAGGCACAGGCACCAACACGCCGACGGCCACGGCCTCGGCGGTCACCGCCGCGACGATGGTGCAGCCGGCGAACGCGAGCTACGACTTCAGGCCCGATGGCGGCACGATCGCGAACACCCGCAACGTCGTCACGCTGGGCTCCTGCAACGCCTGCCACGACGGCGGCGTGCTCGCGCACGGCACGCGCAAGGATCCGCAACTCTGCGTCACCTGCCACACCAGCCAGATGCAGTTCGCCAACGCCCAGGAGGCCAGCACCAGCGCCACGAACGCCTTCGTGCTCACGGGCACGACGCAGACGGTGGGCGGGCTGCCCATCGCGACCTTCCCCAACCTGGCCCACAAGATCCACATGGGGAACGACCTCGTGAAGACGGGCTACAACTTCGTCAACCAGGCAGCCGGCCAGTTCAACGCCAACCTGCTGCCGCAGGACTCGCGCAACTGCACCACCTGCCACACCGGCTCGACGGGCAACGCGAACACCAACGTCACGGCCGACGGCAACAACTGGCAGAACAACCCCAGCATCGTCGCCTGCGGCGCCTGCCACGACGGCATCAACTTCGCCAAGGGCACCGGCGTCACGCTGGCCGATGCGGCCAAGGACACGGCTGCCGGCGCGGCCATCGGCACCACGCAGACCGGCCACATCGGCGGCGCACAGGCCGACAACTCCAAGTGCTCGCTGTGCCACAACAACACGACCATTCCGGTCTACCACCAGACGACATTCGCGACACCGGCCAACCCGACGGCACAGGCCGGCATCTCGAACTTCAAGTACAACATCTCGAGCGTGACGGTCAATGCCAGCGGGCAGCCGGTGATCACCTTCCAGATCGTCAAGGACGGCGCGGTGGTGACGTCACTGCCGGTGCCGGCCCTGGTCACCAACGCCGCCAACGGCCAGCAGGTGGTTTCGCCGGCCTATGAGCCCATCCCGGGCTTCGCCGGTGGACCGACGCTGTACGCCGCCTTCGGCGTGCCGCAGGACGGCATCACGGCGCCGGCGGACTTCAACGCCCGCGTCAGCGCCAGCCTGACCAACGTGCTCATCGCCGCGGGCTCGCCCAAGGCGGGCAGCCTGAGCAACGCCGTCTCCGCCGGTGCCTACCAGGCCGACGCCAACGGCAACTTCACTGCCACGCTCACGGGTGACACGGTCGGCCAGCCCAAGGGCGCCGGCTGCGTGGCGCCGGTGGCCCCGGCCACCGCGACCTGCGTGACTACGGCGGTGGTGGCCAGCCCGATCGTCATCCCCGCCAGCGCGAAGATGGTGACCGGCGCGATCATCGGCAACTTCACGCAGAAAGTGATCGCATCGCCGCTGGCCTACACGGTGTCGGCATTCAACTACAAGCCCTACGTGGCGGCCAACGTGTCGGTGAACCCGACCACGGCCGCGTCCGGCGGCTTTGCGACGCAGGCCCTCCTGGCGAAGATGACGGCCACGGGCTACACGCCGCGGCGCACGGTGGTCAGCACGACGGCCTGCAACAGCTGCCACGACCAGCTCGGCACCAACCCGAACTTCCACAGCGCGGCGCGAAATGACGCCACGGCCTGCGCCATCTGCCACAACACCACCGGTGTGGACAACGGCTGGTCGTACAACGTCAGCACCTTCATCCACGGCATCCACGGCGCCAGCCAGCGCTCGGTGCCCTACACCTGGCAGGCTTCGAGCACCTTCAACTTCTCGATGCTGCGCTACCCCGGCGTGCTGCAGGATTGCAACCAGTGCCACGTGCCCAATGCCGTCAACTTCGGTGCCTCGGGCATGACGCTGGCGCCCAACCTGCTGTGGACCACCGATGCCAGCGGCACCTTCAACGCCACGACCGGCACACCTGCGGTGCCCAACCCGGCGCTCTCGCCTTTCGTGACGGCAGGCGTGAACTAC
>CAIWPS010000351.1 GCA_903914615.1 uncultured beta proteobacterium
CGGCCGCCAGCCACGCCGGCGGCGCCGACCTCGAATGCGACATGCTCGTGCTGGGCGCCGGCCCCGGCGGCTACTCGGCCGCCTTCCGCGCCGCCGACCTCGGCATGAAGACGGTGCTGGTCGAGCGCTACGCCACGCTGGGCGGGGTGTGCCTGAACGTCGGCTGCATCCCCAGCAAGGCGCTGCTGCACGTGGCGGCGGTGATGGACGAGGTGAGCCATTTCGCCGACCTGGGCGTCAGCTACGGCGCGCCGCAGGTGGACCTGGGCAAGCTGCTGGCGCACAAGAACAAGGTCGTCGGCAAGCTCACCGGCGGCCTGTCCGCGATGGCCAAGATGCGCAAGGTGACGGTGGTGCAGGGCACGGGCGAATTCGCCGACCCGCACCACCTGAAGGTCACCGGCGCCGACGGCAAGGCGCAGACCATCCGCTTCAGGAACGCCATCATCGCCGCGGGTTCCGAGGCGGTGAAGCTGCCCTTCCTGCCCAAGGACGACCCGCGCATCGTCACCAGCACCGGCGCGCTGGAATTGCGCCAGCGGCCCGAGCGCATGCTCGTCATCGGCGGCGGCATCATCGGCCTGGAGATGGGCACGGTGTATTCGACGCTGGGCGCGCGGCTGGACGTCGTGGAGATGCTCGACGGCCTGATGCAGGGCGCCGACCGCGACCTCGTCAAGGTCTGGCAGAAGATGAACGCGAAGCGCTTCGACAAGCTGATGCTGAAGACCAAGACCGTGGGCGCCCAGGCCACCGCCGAGGGCATCCGCGTGCAGTTCGAGGGCCTGGACGGCGCCAAGAGCGAAGGCCTCTACGACCTCGTGCTGCAGGCCGTGGGCCGCACGCCCAACGGCCGGAAGATCGGCGCCGAGAAGGCCGGCGTCATCGTCGGCGAGCGCGGCTTCATTCCGGTGGACGTGCAGATGCGGACCAACGTGCCGCACATCTACGCCATCGGCGACATCGTCGGCCAGCCCATGCTGGCGCACAAGGCGGTGCACGAGGCCCATGTCGCAGCCGAGGTGGCGGCCGGCGACACGAAGGCCCAGTTCGACGCCCGCGTCATTCCCAGCGTGGCCTACACCGACCCCGAGGTGGCCTGGGTCGGCCTGACCGAGGACGAGGCCAAGGTGCGCGGCATCGCGGTGAAGAAGGGCCTGTTTCCGTGGACGGCCTCGGGCCGGGCCATCGCCAACGGCCGCGACGAAGGCTTCACCAAGCTGCTGTTCAGCGCCGAGACCCACCAGATCCTGGGCGGCGGCATCGTCGGCACGCATGCCGGCGACATGATCGGCGAGGTGGCGCTGGCCATCGAGATGGGCGCCGACGAGGTCGACATCGGCAAGACCATCCACCCGCACCCGACGCTGGGCGAAAGCATCGGCATGGCCGCCGAGGTGGCGCACGGCAGCTGCACCGACCTGCCGCCGGCGCGCCGCTGAGGATCAGGGCTTCAGCGAGATCAGCCAGGCCAGCACGTCGGCCTTCTCGGCCGCCGTGCACTCGCGGCCGACCACGTCCTTGCAGTTCAGCCGGAAGGCGAATTCGACCTTCGCCTTGTCGGTGAAGCGCTTGGGGTTGGCGGCCGGCGCCATGGGCTCGATGGTCTTTTCGCTCACCTGGTCCTTGCCCTTGCCCGTGGGCACGGCACCGTGGCATGAAGAACAGCTGAAGCCCAGGTCACGGCCGAAGTTGGTGGTGAAGAGCTTCTGGCCGCGCTCGGGCACCGGCGGGCTGCCGGCCTGGGCGGTGTAGCCCGCCAGCAGCTCGGCCGGCGTGGCGGCCTGCGCGGCGGGCGCCAGCAACAGGGCTGCAAGGGCGGCGGCGATGGGTAGGTTGCGCAGGGACATGGCGACTCCGGCGCGGCGGGGGGATGCGGGCAAGTCGGGCCGCAGTCGCCACGCCGCCTGCGGCCCGGCCCGGCGGCGCGCTGCGCTGCCAGGTCCGAACCCGATTGGGCGCGCGGCTGCGGCGGGCTGCCTTGTCCGGGCGCAAAGTCCGGTGTCGTCGGCACGGGGCCGGCGCCGTGCCGCCCAGCATCCTAGGCAGCGCGGCCGTACAGGCGGCTGAGCTCCACCAGCCGCCCGGCGTGCCAAGGCTGCACCTGGCTCCACTGGAAGCGCCAGGTCCACCAGCCGCTTTCCTGGCCGGGGTAGTTCATGCGGCAATCGGTGGGCAGGGCCAGCACGTCCTGCATCGGGTGCACCGCGGTGTCGGCGACGCTGGCCATGGCGGCGCGGATCAGCGTCCACGGCATGTCGTGGCCGTCGGTGTTGAGGTAGCCGCGGGCGTAGTGGCGTTCGTGGTCGGTGGCCGTGGCCCACCAGCCGGCGACGGTGTCGTTGTCGTGGGTGCCGGCGTAGACGACGGTGTCGGGCTCGTGGTTGTGCGGCAGGAAGCGGTCGCTGGCGTCGCTGGCGAAGGCGAACTGCAGGATGCGCATGCCGGGGAAGCCGAACTTCTTGCGCAGCGCGTCGACGTCGGGCGTGATGACGCCCAGGTCCTCGGCAATGATGGGCATGGGGCCCAGCGCCTTGGCGATGGCCTTGAACAGCGCCTCGCCCGGCCCCGGCACCCATTGGCCCTTGACGGCCGTGGGCTCGGTGGCCGGAATCTCCCAGTAGCCGGCGAAGCCACGGAAGTGGTCGATGCGCACGATGTCGACGAGCTCGAAGGTGCGCTGGATGCGCTGCACCCACCAGGCGTAGCCGTCCTTGGCGTGCGCGCTCCACTTGTACAGCGGGTTGCCCCAGCGCTGGCCGGTGGCGCTGAAGAAGTCCGGCGGCACGCCGGCGACGACGCGCGGGCGGCCCTGGGCGTCGAGGTCGAAGAGGTGCTGGTTGGCCCAGACCTCGGCGCTGAGGTAGGCGATGAAGATGGGCGTGTCGCCGATGATCTGCACGCCCTTGCCGTTGGCGTAGGCCTTCAGCCGCGCCCACTGGCGGTAGAAGCGCCACTGGCAGAACTGCCAGAAGGCGATGCGTTCGGCATGTGCCGCGCGGGCCGCCTGCAGCGCCGAGGGCTGGCGCTGCGCCAGCGCCGGCTCCCATTCGCACCAGTCGCGCCAGCCCAGGTGTTCGCACAGGGACATGAACAAGGCGTAGTCGCCCAGCCACGCGGCCTGCTCCTGCAGGAAGCGGCCGAAGTCTTCGCGCTGCGCTGCCGTGCCGGCGCTGGCAAAGCGCGCCGCGGCCTTCGCCAGGCGCTGCATGCGGAAGGGGTGGACCTCGGCGTAGTCGACCTTCTCGGCGCTGAGGCCGGCGCCGGGGACGAGGTCGGCGGCGTCCAGCCAGCCTTCGGCCTGCAGGTCGTGCAGGTCGATGAGCAGCGCATTGCCGGCAAAGGCCGAGTTGCTCATGTAGGGCGAGTTGCCCGGGCCGATGCCGGCCAGCGGCAGCAGCTGCCACAGCGTCTGGCCCCCGGCCACCAGCCCGTCGACGAAGTGGTAGGCCTCGGGCCCGAAATCGCCCGAGCCGTGCGGCCCGGGAAGGGAGGTGGGGTGCAGCAGCACGCCGCTGGCACGGGGGAAGCGCATGGTCGGGTCCTTGGAGAGACGGTCGTTGGCGTTCAGGCGGGCGCGGGGCCGTCGTCGCGCAGCAGGACAACACTGCGCGCGCCCAGGGTGTAGAGGTCGTCGTCGGCGCCGCGGCTCCAGCCGTTGCGGCCGTCGGGCTGCGTGGAGTCGAGTTCGCACAGCCAGCGACCTGGCGGCAGGCGGAAGCTGGCGTCCATGTCGCGCGCGTTGACCATCAGCAGCAGCGCCCCGCCGCCGCCGCCGGGCGTGCCGATCCAGGCGCCGAGGATGCGCGACATGCGGTTGTCCCAGTGCTCGGGCGTCATCGGCTCGCCGGTGCGGCGCAGCCACGCCAGATCGTGCACGCCGCGTGCGTCGGCCAGGCCGGTGTACCAGCGGCCGGCCAGCGGCTGCAGCCGGCGGCGCAGCGCGAGCAGGTGCGCCGTGTAGTCGACGAGCGAGCCGTCGGCCTGCGGCCAGGCTATCCAGGTCGTGGCGTTGTCCTGGCAGTAGGGGTTGTTGTTGCCGCCCTGGCTGTGGCCGAGTTCGTCGCCGGCCGCCAGCATCGGCGTGCCCTGGGCCAGCAGCACCGTGGCCAGCAACGCGCGCACGAGGCGCTGGCGTCGCGTCAGCACCGCGGGGTCGGACGTCGGGCCTTCCCAGCCGCAGTTCCAGCTCAGGTTGTGGCCGTGGCCGTCGCGGTTGTCTTCGCCGTTGGCGCGGTTGTGGCGCATGTCGTAGCTGACGAGGTCGGCGAGCGTGAAGCCGTCGTGCGAGACGACGTAGTTCACCGATTCCAGCGGCGAGCGGCGGCGCGCCTGGAAGAGGTCGGACGAACCGGCCAGGCGCAGCGCGAATTCGCCGCGCGTGCAGTCGCCGCCGAGCCAGAAGGCGCGCGCGGTGTCGCGGAAGCGGTCGTTCCATTCCAGCCAGCCGCCCGGGAACTGGCCCACCTGGTAGCCGCCCGGGCCCAGGTCCCAGGGCTCGGCGATGAGCTTGACCTGCTGCAGCAGCGGGTCCTGCAGCACGGCCTTGAAGAAGGGCCCCTCGCGCTCGAAGCCCGGGCTGCCGCGGCCGAGCACGGGCGCGAGGTCGAAGCGGAAGCCGTCGACGTGCATCTCCTGCACCCAGTAGCGCAGGCTGTCCATGACCATCTGCAGCACGCGCGGGTGGCGGATGTCCAACGTGTTGCCGCAGCCGCTCCAGTTCTCGTAGCCGTGGCGCGCGCCTTCGGGCAGGCGGTACCAGGCGGCGTTGTCCAGGCCGCGCCAGCACAGCGTGGGGCCGCGCTCGTCGCCTTCGGGGGTGTGGTTGTAGACGACGTCGAGCAGCACCTCCAGGCCGGCGGCATGCAGGCGGCGCACCATCTCGCGGAACTCGTGACGCGGCGCGGTGCTGGCGGCGTAGCGCGGGTCGGGGCAGAAGTAGCCCAGGGTGTTGTAGCCCCAGTAGTTCGAGAGGCCCATGTCGACGAGCCGCGGCTCGTCGAGGATCTGCTGCACCGGCAGCAGGCTCACGGCGGTGATGCCCAGGCGCTTGAAATGCGCGATGGCCGCGTCCGAGGCCAGGCCGGCGTAGCAGCCGCGCTCGTGCTCGGGCACGCCGGGCATCAGCTTCGTGAAGCCGCGCACATGGGTCTCGTAGATCACCGTCTGCGCCAGCGGCGTGGCGGGCGGGCGGTCGCCCTGCCAGTCGAAGTTGTCGTGAACCACGCGCGACTTCAGCGCCTCGCGGCCGTTGTCGCGCGTGTCCATCTGCAGCGGGTGCTCGCGGTCGGCGCCGAAGTGCGGGCCCTGCCAGTCCAGCCGGCCGACGATCTCGCGGCCCCAGGGGTCGAGCAGCAGCTTGTGCGGGTTGTGGCGGTGGCCGCGGTCGGGCCGCCAGGGCCCGTGGGCGCGAAAGCCGTAGAGCTGGCCGGGCGCGGCACCGGGCAGCCGGCCATGCCAGACGTCGCCGCTGCGCGCGGGCAGCGGCAGCCGCGCCAGCTCGACGCGGCCGCTGTCGTCGAAGAGGCACAGGTCCACCTGGGTGGCATGGCCGGCGAAGACGGCGAAGTTGACGCCGCCGCCGTCGCAGCTGGCGCCCATCGGCCAGGGCTGACCGGCCTGCAGCGCCGCGTAGGGCTGGCTCAGGCGTTCCATTCCAGGAACACCGTGGCCAGCGGCGGCACGGTGATGACGATGGAGTCGGCACGGTGGTGGCTGTGCACGGGCTGGCTGCTCGCCGCGCCCAGCGGCGTGCCGACGTTGCTGCCGCCGTAGTGCGCGGAATCGGTGTTCAGGCGCTCGCGCCACTGGCCGGCGCGCGGCACGCCCAGGCGCAGGCCCTCGTGCACGGTGGGCGCGAAGTTGCACACCACCAGCATCAGCGCGCCGTCGCGGCCCTTGCGCACGAAGCTGAGCAGGCTGCGGCGCGCGTCGTCGTGGTCGACCCATTCGAAGCCGGCGCCGCTGAAGTCCTGCTGGTACAGCGCCGGGCTGGCGCGGTAGAGCTGGTTCAGGTCACGCACCAGCCGCTGCAGGCCGGCATGCTCGGGTTGCTGCAGCAGGTGCCAGTCCAGGCTGTGGTCGTGGTCCCACTCGCGCGCCTGCCCGAACTCGCAGCCCATGAACATCAGCTTCTTGCCCGGGTGCCCCCACATGAAGCCGTAGTAGGCGCGCAGGTTGGCGAACTGCTGCCAGCGGTCGCCGGGCATCTTGGCCAGCAGGCTGCCCTTGCCGTGCACCACCTCGTCGTGCGAGAGCGGCAGCACGAAGTTCTCGGTGAAGGCATAGACCAGGCCGAAGGTCATCTCGCCGTGGTGGTAGGGGCGGTGGATGGGGTCGCGCGCCATGTACTGCAGCGTGTCGTGCATCCAGCCCATGTTCCACTTGAAGTGGAAGCCCAGGCCGCCCGCGTAGGTGGGGCGGCTGACGGCAGGGAAGGCGGTGCTTTCCTCGGCCAGCGTTACCGCCTGCGGGCGTTCGCCGCCGATGACCTCGTTGGTGCGCTTGAGGAAGGCGATGGCTTCGAGGTTCTCGCGCCCGCCGTGGACGTTGGGGATCCACTCGCCGGCCTTGCGGCTGTAGTCGCGGTAGAGCATGCTGGCCACGGCGTCGACGCGCAGGCCGTCGATGTCGTAGCGCTCCAGCCAGTACAGCGCGTTGCCGACGAGGAAATTTCGCACCTCGGTGCGGCCGAAGTTGTAGATCAGCGTGTTCCAGTCGTTGTGGAAACCTTCGCGGCGGTCGGCGTATTCGTAGAGGTGGCTGCCGTCGAATTCCGCGAGGCCGTGGGCGTCGGTGGGGAAATGCGCCGGCACCCAGTCCAGCAGCACGCCGAGGCCGGCGGCGTGGGCACGCTCGACGAAGCGGCGCAGCCCGGCCGGGTCGCCGAAGCGCGCCGTGGGTGCGAACAGGCCCAGCGTCTGGTAGCCCCAGGAACCATCGAAGGGATGTTCGCTGACCGGCAGCAGTTCGAGGTGCGTGTAGCCCATGTCCTGCGCGTAGGCAACGAGTTCGTCGGCCAGTTCGTCCCAGTTCAGCCAGCGGTCGCCTTCCTCGGGCTTGCGGCGCCAGCTGGCCAGGTGCACCTCGTAGATGCTCATCGGTGCGTCCAGCGCATTCGCGGCCTGGCGCAGCGGCGAAGGCGGCGCCAGCGGCGGCATCGGCGCGACGATGCTGGCCGTGGCCGGCCGCAACTCGGACTGGCGCGCATAGGGGTCGGCCTTCTGCGGCAGCAGGTGGCCGTCGGCAGCGAGCAGCTCGAACTTGTAGCGCTCGCCAAGGCTCACGCCGGGCAGGAAGATCTCCCACACGCCGCATTCGCGCCGCAGCCGCATGGCGTGACGGCGGCCGTCCCAGACGTTGAACTCGCCGACCACGCTGACGCGCGAGGCGTTGGGCGCCCAGACGGCGAACGAGGTGCCGGCCACGCCTTCCATCTCGCGCGGCATCGCGCCCAGGATCTCGTAGGGCCGCAGGTGCGAGCCTTCGCCGAGCAGCCAGACATCGATGTCGCCGAGCACGCGGCCGAAGCGGTAGGGGTCCTCGAGCAGCGACTCGCCGCCGTCGTCCCAGCGCACGCGCAGCTGGTAGTGTCCCGGGGCCGCGGCGCGGCCTTCGAAGACGCCGCTGGCATGGCGCCTTGCGAGGGGCCACGCGCGCGCGCCGGCCACCACCTGCACGGCGCGGGCGCCGGGCAGGAAGGCGCGGACCTCGGTGGAGTCGTCTGCCTGCACGTGCGGGCCCAGCACGCCGAAGGGGTCGCCATGGCGACCCAGGCACAGGGCTTCGACGTCGGCGTCGCTGAGCATGCTTGCGGCCGACCCTAGGCCTTGGCCGCCAGGCCCCACACCTCGCGCGCGTACTCGCGGATGGTGCGGTCGGCCGAGAAGAAGCCCATGCCGGCGACGTTCGCGATCGCCTTCCTCGCCCAGGCATCGCGGTCGCGGTACAGCGCGTCGACGCGCGCCTGCGCCGCGACGTAGCTGTCGAAGTCGGCGAGCAGGCGGTAGTGGTCGCCGCCCCACAGCAGCGCGTCGACGAGCTCGCGGTAGCGGCCGGGTTCGTCTTCGCTGAAGGCGCCGCTGCGGATGGCGTCGAGAACGGCCTTGATGCGGGGGTTCTCTTCGTAGATGCGCAGCGGCTGGTAGCCGCCCGTGCGCGTGGCCAGCACCTCGGCCGTGGACAGGCCGAAGATGAAGATGTTGTCGTCGCCCACCTGCTGGCGGATCTCGATGTTGGCGCCGTCGTCGGTGCCGATGGTCAGCGCGCCGTTCAGTGCCAGCTTCATGTTGCCGGTGCCACTGGCCTCGGTGCCGGCGGTGGAAATCTGCTCCGACAGGTCGGCACCGGGCATGATGACTTCGGCCACCGAGACGCCGTAGTTGGGCACGAACACCACCTTCAGCCGGCCGCCGATGCGCGGGTCGTGGTTGATGACCTGGCCGACGTCGTGGATGAGCCGGATGATGTTCTTCGCCGAGACGTAGCTGCTGGCCGCCTTGCCGGCGAAGACCACCGTGCGCGGCACCCAGTCGCCGCCCGGGTCGGCGAGCATGGCCTGGTAGCGTGCCACCACCTGCAGCACGTTGAGCAGCTGGCGCTTGTATTCGTGGATGCGCTTGACCTGGACGTCGAAGAGGCTCGCCGGGTCGACCACGATGCCGGTGGTGGCCGCGATGTGCGCCGCCAGCCGCGCCTTGTTGGCGTGCTTGACGGCCATGAAGGCGGCGCGGAACTCGCTGCGGTCGGCCAGCGGTGCCAGCTGCGCAAGTTCGTCCAGGTGCAGCCGCCAGGCGGTGCCGATGCTCTGGTCGATCAGCGCCGACAGGCCCGGGTTGGCCTGCGCCAGCCAGCGCCTGGGCGTGACGCCGTTGGTCATGTTGGTGAAGCGCTCGGGCCACAGGCTGGCGAAGTCGGCGAAGATGGTCTCGACCAGGAGGTCGCTGTGCAGCGCCGATCCGCCGTGGACCCTGTGGCTGCCGACGATGGACAGGTGCGCCATGCGCACCCGCCGCTCGCCGCTTTCGTCGATGAGCGAGAGCCGGCGCAGGAAGTCGTCGTCGCCCGGGCGCCTGGCCGCGGCCGCGGCCAGGAACTCGGCATTGATGCGGAAGATGATCTCCAGGTGCCGCGGCAGCACGTGCTGCATCAGCGCCACCGGCCAGGTCTCCAGCGCCTCGGGCATGAGGGTGTGGTTGGTGTAGCTGAAGACGCGTTGCGTCGTCGCCCAGGCCGCCGCCCAGCCGTGGCCATGTTCGTCGACCAGCAGGCGCATCAGTTCGGCGACGCCGATGGCCGGGTGGGTGTCGTTGAGGTGGATGGCGACCTTGTCGGCGAGGTTGGACAGGTCGGCGTGCTCGGACAGGTGGCGCGCCAGGATGTCCTGGATGCTGGCGCTGGTGAAGAAGTACTCCTGGCGCAGGCGCAGCTCGCGGCCGGCAGGGGTGCTGTCGTTGGGGTAGAGCACCCAGGAGATGTTCTCGTACTGGTTCTTGAATTCGGCGGCGCGGGCGTAGTCGCCGATGTTGAAGGCGTGGAGGTCGATCTGCGACGGCGCCACCGCCTTCCACAGCCGCAGCGTGCTCACGCGATCGGTGCCATGGCCGGGGATGACCATGTCGTAGGCCTTGGCGTTGACCTCGCCGGCGTTGCGCCACACCGGGGCCTGCCCGGGCAGGCTGGCCGGCTCGACCCAGCCGCCGAAGCGCACCGGGTAGTGAACGCCGTGGCGCGGGAACTCCCAGGGTGTGCCGTCTTCCAGCCAGGGGTCGGGGTATTCCAGCTGGCGGCCGTCCTGGATGGCCTGCTTGAACATGCCGAACTCGTAGCGGATGCCGTAGCCGAAGGAAGGCAGTTCCACCGTGGCCATCGAGTCCAGGAAGCAGGCTGCCAGGCGGCCCAGGCCGCCGTTGCCGAGCGCGGCGTCGGCCTCGGTGGCTGCCAGGTCTTCCAGCGTGCTGGCGTGGGCCCGGGCGGCAGCGCCCATCGCGTCCTTCAGGTCCAGCGCCGCGATGGCGTTGGAAAGGGTGCGGCCGATGAGAAACTCCATCGACAGGTAGTTGACCCGGCGCGCCTTCGTCGCATGGTCGGCGCTGTCGGCGGCGACCCAGCGTCGGGACAACTGCTCTCGCGCCACCTGCGCGACCGCGAGCATGATCTCGGCTGGTGCGGCAGCAGCCGGCGCGGTGCCGACGGTGGCGAGCAGGTGGCGGTCGACGGCGGCGGAGGAAGGCAGGTCGGGATGTGGCAAGGGGGTGTTCATCGATGGGGCTCGATCGGCTGGACCGCAGAATCCGCAAGCACGCTGCATGCCGCCTGGGCCTGCAGTGTCCTTGATGCGCATCACCAGCGTCAATGCTCTCAAGCGACCGATCGATGTAGTTTGCCTACATCGCTGCAGTGGATTCAGATGCCGACAAGGGCAAGGGCATGCCGTTCCGGATTGGATTTCATTTTCTCTCAACAAGTTGGACGATTTATCTGAAGTGGCATGGCAGGTATCGCCTCGTCCGACGTGCGCGCAGCCGCATGGCGGTGCGAGGCATGGCTTTGTAATTTTGTTGCGTAAACCCACACAGGAACGATCATGAAGCCCATCGATGTGGCCCAGAGCCTGGACCTGCCGCGGCGTGCCGTGGCGCTGGTGCTGGCCGGCGGCCGTGGCAGCCGCCTGAAGAACCTGACCGACACGCGCGCCAAGCCGGCGGTCTATTTCGGCGGCAAGTTCCGCATCGTCGACTTCGCGCTGTCGAACTGCATGAACTCGGGCATCCGGCGCATCGGCGTCATCACCCAGTACAAGAGCCACAGCCTGTTGCGCCACCTGCAGCGCGGCTGGGCCTTCCTGAAGACCGAGATGAACGAGTTCGTCGACCTGCTGCCCGCCCAGCAGCGCGTCGACGAGGAGAGCTGGTACCGCGGCACCGCCGACGCCGTCTACCAGAACCAGGACATCCTGGCCGCCTACCGCGCCGACTACGTGGTGGTGCTGGCCGGTGACCACGTCTACAAGCAGAACTACGCGCTGATGCTGGCCGACCACGTGGCCCAGGGGCACGAGGTGACGGTGGGCTGCATCGAGGTCGCCAGCGAGGAAGCGCAGGCCTTCGGCGTCATGGCCATCGACGAGCAGCGGCAGATCGTCGACTTCGTCGAAAAGCCCGCCGTTCCGCCCTGCATCCCCGGCAAGCCCGGGCGTTCGCTGGCCAGCATGGGCATCTACATCTTCAATGCCCGCTACCTTTACCGCGAGCTGGAACGTGACATGGCCGACCCGGCGTCCAGCCACGACTTCGGCAAGGACATCATTCCCAAGATGGTCAAGGCGGGGGTTGCCGTGGCCCACCCCTTCGAGCTCAGCTGCGTCGGCGGCAAGCCCGGCCTGCCGCCGTACTGGCGCGACGTCGGCACCATCGACGCCTACTGGGACGCGAACATCGACCTCACGGCGACCGACCCGCTGCTCAACCTGTACGACACCAACTGGCCGATCTGGACTTACCAGCAGCAGTTGCCGCCGGCCAAGTTCGTGCACAACCAGGACGACCGCCGCGGCGTGGCCATCGAATCGCTGGTCTCGGGCGGCTGCATCGTCTCGGGTGCCGTCTTCCGCACCGTGCTGTTCTCGCAGGTGCGCGTGCACTCGTACTCGGCGGTCAACTGGAGCGTGCTGCTGCCCGGGGTGCAGGTGGGGCGCCATGCGCGCCTGACACGCGCCGTGGTCGACCGCGACTGCATCATCCCCGACCACCTCGTCATCGGCGAGGACCCGGTGGCCGACGCCGCGCGCTTCTTCCGCACCGAATCGGGCATCACGCTGGTCACGCGCGACATGCTGCGCCGGCTGCAGTAGGGCCGGGGCGATGAAGGTCCTGCATGTGGCGGCGGAAGTCTTTCCGCTGATCAAGACCGGCGGTCTCGCCGACGTGGTCGCGGCCTTGCCGGTGGCGCTGGCAGAGCAGGGCGCCGACGTGCGCCTGCTGCTGCCGGGCCTGCCTGCGGTGCTCGATGCCGTGCAGGGCGCGCGCACGGTCATCGACATCGGCAGCTGCTTCGGCGCCCTGCGCGTGCGCCTGCTGCTCGGGCGCATGCCCGGCACCAAGCTGCCGGTGTACGTCATCGAGGCGCCCTACCTCTACCGCCGCGGCGGCAGCCCCTACCAGGACAGCCTGGGCGAGGAGTGGCCCGACAACCTGCAGCGCTTCGCCCTGCTGGGCTGGGTGGCGGCGCATCTCGCGGCCGAGGACGCCGACCCGCAATGGGCGCCGCAGATCGTCCATGCCCACGACTGGCACGCTGCCATGGCCTGCGCCTACGTGGCCGAGCACACGCCGACGCAGGCGGCCACCGTCTTCACGGTCCACAACCTGGCCTTCCAGGGCCTGTTCCAGATGCACGACTGGCCCATGCTCGGGCTGGCGTCGCGGCTGATGTCGCCGGCCGGGCTCGAGTTCCACGGCCAGCTCAGCTTCATGAAGGCAGGGCTGAAGTTCGCCGACCAGGTGACCACGGTCAGCCCGACCTACGCGCGCGAGATCGCCACCCACGAGTTCGGCTGCGGCCTGGACGGCGTCATCCGCGGCCGCGCCGGGCCCATCAGCGGCATCCTCAACGGCATCGACGAAGCGGTGTGGGACCCCGCCACCGACGCCGCCATCGTCCAGCGCTACGACGCCGAGCGCATGGCCGGCAAGCAGGTCTGCCGTCGCGCACTGCAGGCCGAACTGGGACTGGACGCCGACGACAAGGCGCTGCTGGTGACGCTGGTCAGCCGGCTGACGGCGCAAAAGGGCCTGGACCTGGTGCTGGCGGCCCTGCCCGAGCTGCTGGCGGCCGGCATGCAGCTGGCCGTGCAGGGTACTGGCGAGCCGGCGCTGGAGGCGGCCTTCCGCATGGCGCAGCAGGCGCACCCGGGCCGCGTGCACGTGTACATCGGCTACGACGAGGCGCGAGCGCACCGCCTCATTGCAGGCGCGGACGCCATCGCGGTGCCTTCGCGCTTCGAACCCTGCGGGCTGACGCAGATGTACGGCCTGCGCTACGGCACCCTGCCCATCGTGCGCCGCGTCGGCGGCCTGGCCGACACCGTGACCGACGCCAGCGCCGACGCGCTGGCCGCGGGCCAGGCCACGGGCTTCGTCTTCGACGCGGCCACGCCCGCGGCCTTCGAACGCTGCGTGCGGCGCGCTGCCGATCTTCGCCGCCAGCCCGGCGCATGGGCGTCCATGCAGACCACGGCGATGGGGCAGGAACTCTCCTGGGCCGGGCCGGCCCGGCACTA
>CAIWPS010000352.1 GCA_903914615.1 uncultured beta proteobacterium
GGGCGTGGTCGGCTGTCAGGCGGCCAGGCTGCAGCACGAGGCAGCGCAGCGTCAGCCGCCAGCGCGCAAGACTGAAGCGCCAGCCGGGCAGCGGCAGCCGCTGCTCGCCGCAGGCGCTGCAGTGGCGCGCCGCGGCATCACAGCGCGCAGCGCAGGTCGGGCAGGCCCAGCCCGCACCGTTCACGCCGCCGCGCGCTGCAGCAGGCAGACGGCGCGTGCCTCGATGGCGCGGCCCTCGCCCACCGGGCCCATCAGCTCGGCCGTCTTGGCCTTGACGTTGACGGCGCCGGCGTCCAGGGCCAGCGCCTCAGCGATGCGCTCGCGCATGGCCGGGATGTGCGGCGCCAGCTTCGGCGCCTGGGCGACGATGGTGCTGTCGATGTTGACGATGACCCAGCCGGCAACCGCGACACGGCGCGCCGCCTCGGTCAGCAGAACGACGGAATCGGCGCCCTTGAAGGCCGGGTCGGTGTCGGGGAAGTGGCGGCCGATGTCGCCCAGCCCGGCGGCGCCGAGCAGGGCGTCGGTGATGGCGTGCAGCAGCGCGTCGGCATCCGAATGCCCGAGCAGGCCATGGGTGTGCGCAATGGTCACGCCGCCCAGCACCAGCGGCCGGCCGGTGACGAGGGCGTGGGTGTCCCAGCCTTCGCCGATGCGCCAGGGAGCGGCGGTCGCGGTCATCGCGTCTCCAGCAGTCGTTCGGCGAGCGCGAAGTCGGCCGGCCAGGTGAGTTTGAGGTTCTCGATCTCGCCCGCCACCAGCCGCGGCGCCAGGCCCAGGGCCTCGACGGCACTGGCTTCGTCGGTGACGGCGACGCCGTCCCGCTCGGCCTGCTGCAGCGCGCGCTGCAGCAGGCCCAGGCGGAACATCTGCGGCGTCTGCGCCAGCCACTTGGCGCTGCGGTCCAGCGTGGCCGCGACGCGCTCGCCTTCGGCCTGCTTGAGCGTGTCGGCCAGCGGCAGCGCCAGCAGGCCGCCGACGGCGTCGTCGATGCAGGCATCGATGAGCCGCTGCACCCAGGCCGGCCGCACCAGGCAGCGCGCGGCGTCGTGCACCAGCACCCAGTCGTCGTCGCCGGCGCCGCGCTGGCGCAGCGCGTGCAGGCCCTGCGCCACGCTGTGCGCGCGGGTGGCGCCGCCGCAGCGGGCCACCCAGCAGCGCGCGGGGGCCAGCCCTGGCACGGCGGCCTCGAATTGCTCATCGTCGGGCGCCAGCACCACCAGCGTCGCCGTCAATGCCGGCACGGTGGCCAGCGCGCGCAGCGTGTGGGCCACCACCACCTGCCCGGCCAGCGCGGCGTACTGCTTGGGGCCAGCGGTGCCCGCGCGGGCACCGACGCCTGCGCATGGCACCAGGGCATAGCAGCGTGCGGCCGTTGACATCGGGCCATTCTAGGAGCCGGCCAGGCCCGGTCCCGCACGCCACGCCGGGCTCGCCATCCACCCGCCATCCTGGGGAAGCCGCGTCCCCAAGCCTTGGGGGGTCGCCTGCGGCGCCAAGGCCTAACCTGTGAATGACGGACCTCGATGCAGGTCTCGTCACCGCCGCAGGGCCGGTTGCAGCGCCCCGCACCCACCGACCTCAAGGATGCCCACCATGGCCACCAAACGTTCAAGTTCCGCTGACTTCGATGCACCACCGGTCCCTGCGCCCTCACCCGGCGCCGCGGCCGACCCCGGCAGCGAGTTCGAGTCGCCCAACGCCGCCGCCGCCGTCGACGCCGCGCAGGCCGAGGCCGACAGCTACCTGGCCGGCGTCGACGGCCAGCTGCTCGCAGCCAAGGCCGAGATCGAGAAGCTGCTCGCCGGCCTGGCCGGCGAACGCGGCGGCCTGCAGTCGCAGGCGGCGATGGACGCCAACATCGTCGGCGTCGGCATCGGCCTGGGCGA
>CAIWPS010000353.1 GCA_903914615.1 uncultured beta proteobacterium
CCAGGGCTCGTAGGCGCAGGCCGAGGCCTCGAAAAACGGCGGCCAGGCCGGGTCCTTCAGCGCCTGCAGCGCCGCCACGTCCTCGGCCAGGGCGGCCTTGTCGCCGCGGGCCCCGCTGGCCCAGGCCAGCTCGGCCAGCGCCAGGTACTGGGTCGGGGCGTCGCCGGCCTGGATCGCCCAGGCGCGGGCCTGGTGCGCCCGCACCGTGGCATGGGCCTGGCGCTTGTAGATCCAGTAGCGCGCGGCTTCCGCGGCGGCGCGGGCCAGCAGCAGCGGCTGCGCCGCCAGGTCCGGCGCGGGGTTGTCGAGCAGCGGATCGACGGCCTCCCACAGCTGCAGGCAGCTGTCGGAGCGGCGCGCGTGCATGCAGCGCGAGAGGTAGGGCGCCATCGCCAGCGCCGCCAGGGGATCGTGGTCCAGGGCCCAGCGCAAGGCGACCAGGCCGTCGTCGACGTCGGGGTCGACGCGCCGCTTCCAGGCCTCGCCGCCCGGCGTGCCGGCGATCAGATCGGCGCCCGCCGCGACCCAGTGCCGGCTCAACGCCTGGGCATGGCGGCGCTGCAGCGCTTCGATTTCGCCGGCCGCGGCGAGCTGCTCGTGCGCGTAGGCCTGGGGCGTGCCCAGCAGGCGGTAGCGCGGCGCCTCATCGGGCTCGTCCGCGTCGTGGACCAGCATGACCAGCGAGCGTTCGACCAGCGTGCCCAGCGCGTCGAGCACGGCGTAGGCGTCGAGCGGCGCCGGCGCCGGGTCGGCCACGGCCTGGAGCAGCGGCGCCAGCGCCGCGTTGCCGACGAAGACCGAGAGGCGCCGGAACACGATCTGTTCGGTCGGGTCGAGCAGGCCGTGGCTCCAGCTCATCGCGGCATGCAGGGTCTGCTGGCGCAGCGGCGCCTCGCGGTCGGCCGAGCGGAGCAGGCGCAGGCGCTGGTCCAGCGACGCCAGCAGCCGGTCCAGGCCCAGCAGCGGCACCCGCGCCGCTGCAAGCTCGATCGCCAGCGGGCAGCCGTCCAGTCGCTGGCAGAGCAGCCGCACCGTGGGCAGGTTGGCCGCGGTCAGCTCGAAACGCCGGTCCAGCGCCTGCGCGCGGTCGACGAACAGGGCCACGGCGCCGCAACCCAGCGCCGCGTCCAGCCCCGTGTCGTCGCCCGCCAGTGCCAGCGGCGCCAGCCGGAACCGGCGTTCGGCGGCCAGCTTGAGCGGGATCTGGCTGGTGACCAGCAGCCGCACGCCGGGCGCGCCGGCGACGATGGCGGCGGCGATCGCGGCCACGGCATCGATCAGGTGCTCGGCGTTGTCCAGCGCGATCAGCATCTCCAGGCCGCCCAGGGTCTGGACCAGCGCCTGCAGCGGGTCGGCGCCGGCGGGCTGGGCCAGCCCCAGCGCTTCGACCACGGCGCTGACCACCGCGGCGGGCTCGGTGCAGGGCGCCAGCGCGACGAAGCAGACACCCTGCCGGTACTGGGCGCGGCGCCAGTGCAGCAGCGCCTGCGCCAGCCGCGTCTTGCCCATGCCCGCTGCGCCCAGCAAGGTCACGAGCGGGCTGGCGTCGACGCAGTCGCCCAGCGCCGCCAGCGCCTCGTCGCGCCCGATCAGCGGCCCCGCCAGCGCCGGCAGGTGGGTGGTGAAGCCGGTCTCCGGCTCGGCCCGCGGCAGCGGCGCCGCGCCGGCCTGCGGCCGCCCGATCGCGGCGGCAAAGCGATAGCCGCGGCCGGGCACGGTGAAGATC
>CAIWPS010000354.1 GCA_903914615.1 uncultured beta proteobacterium
ATGCATCACGCGGCCTTCGGTGTCGCGGCCGCGCAGCCCCACGGTGAGCGAGTCCTCGATGGCGCGGCGCCAGGCCACCTCGGTGCGCCACTGCGCCTCGGCGCGACCGACCTCGCGCATCTGGCGCCGCAGCGTCCAGCTGGCCGCCGCGGTGAGGGCGAGGAAGACCGCCATCACGGCCAGCGGCAGCGTGCGCCACCAGGGCACGCGCTGGTCGCGCAGCGTCAGCTCCAGCCAGGTGTCGCTGAGTGCAGGTTCGACGGTGACGCTGTAAGTCAGCGCTGCCGCACCGGCGCCCGGGCGCGGCCGCGGGTCGCCGCTGCCGGCGATGAGCTGGCCCTGGCCATCGACCAGCCGAACGTCGTACTTGCGCGCCAGCCACCAGGGCACGGTCTGGCGCAGCAGGGTCGATGGGGCGTAGCGCACGACGAGCCGCCCGCCGCCCGCCAGCACTTCGCTGAGATGCGCCGACAGCCCGCCTTCGTCCAGGCCGCTGGCGTTCGGGCCCGGCCCCAGGCGCGGTGCCTGCTGCGGCACGTGGGCCAGCTGGCGGTTGCCCGCATCGAGCACGGTGACGCTGATCCACAGCCGCCGCAGCCCGGCGGCCACGGCAACCTGGCGCAGCAGCACCGCGTCGTCGACCTCGGCCGGCAGCGCCGCGGCCAGATCGCGCACGCGGCCCTGCTCGTCGGCGACCCAGGCGGCGATGCGGCTGTCCAGCGTCAGGGCATCGGTGATGAGGGTCGAGCGGTCGTCCTCGACGTCCTGGCGCTCGGACCACTGCAGCCAGCCGGCAACGGCGGCGGCAAAGGCCAACGCCAGCAGCATCGGCCAGGCCCAGGCGCCACGGCGCGACAGGCGCGGCCGCGGCAAGGGGGCGCCGGCGGGCAGGGGCATGGCGGGCATGGGCCCAGTCTAGGCCTGTCCGCTGCAGCCGCGGCCCCAGGGTCGGCCCGATTGTGGGAGTCCACAACTGGCGGCGCGGCCGGCCTGTTGCCGACAATCCGCGCCATGCAAAAGCCCGGGTATGCCTGCCTGCCCCCGAACCTCCCCAGGCGCCGCCTGGTCTGCGGCGCGGCCGCCGCGCTGGCGCTGCCCGCCGCGGCGCAGTCGCCCATCGTCATCAAGTTCAGCCATGTCGTCACGCCCGACACGCCCAAGGGCAAGGCTGCCTTGCGCTTCAGGCAGCTGGCCGAGGCCGGCACGCAGGGCCGCGTGAAGGTCGAGGTCTACCCCAACAGCCAGCTCTACAAGGACAAGGAAGAGCTCGAAGCGCTGCAGCTGGGCGCGGTGCAGATGCTGGCCCCCTCACTTTCGAAGTTCGGTCCGCTGGGTGCGAAGCAGTTCGAGATCTTCGACCTGCCCTACATATTCCAGACCGAGGCGCAGTTCGTGCAGGTCACCAGCGGCAAGATCGGCCAGGACCTGTTCGCGGCGCTGGAGGCTAAGAACATCAAGGGCCTGGCCTACTGGAGCGGCGGCTTCCACGTCTTCTCGGCCAACAAGGTGCTGCGCAAGCCCGAGGACCTGAAGGGCCTGCGCATGCGCATCCCCTCGAGCAAGGTGCTGGAAGCGACGCTGCGCACGATGGGCGCGCTGCCGCAGGTGATGCCTTTTTCCGAGGTCTATCAGGCGCTGCAGTCGGGCGTCGTCGACGGCACCGAGAACATCCTGTCCAGCTACACCTCGCAGAAGTACTACGAGGTGCAGAAGCACATCACGCTGACCCACCACACCCACACCGGCTACGCGCTCATCGTCAACAGGAAGTTCTGGGACGGCCTGCCCGGCGACCTGCGCGGCGTGCTGACCGACGCCGTGAAGCAGGCCTCGGCCTACGAGGCGCAGCTGGTGGCGCAGGAGAACGTCGATGCCCTGGCCGAGCTCAAGGCCGCGGGCAAGACGCAGGTGCTGGACCTGACGCCGACCGAGCGCGAGGTCTGGCGCAGGACGCTGTGGCCGGTGCACAAGGAAATGGAATCGCGCATCGGCGCAGCGCTGCTGGCCCAGGTCTACCAGGCCACCGGCGTGACGCACTGAGCGCGCCCCCCGAATGACATCGAAGAAGGAGACTGCAAGCATGAACACCCCCAACCGCCGCACCTTGCTGGCCTGCGCCGCCGCCTGCGCCTTCGCGCTGCCCGGCCTCGTGCACGCCCAGGCACCGATCATCATCAAGTTCAGCCACGTCGTCGCGCCCGACACGCCCAAGGGCAAGGGCGCGCAGCGCTTCAAGGAACTGGCCGAGGAGCGCACCAAGGGCCGCGTGAAGGTCGAGGTCTACCCCAACAGCCAGCTCTACAAGGACAAGGAAGAGATGGAGGCGCTGCAGCTGGGCAGCGTGCAGATGCTGGCGCCTTCGCTGGCCAAGTTCGGGCCGCTGGGGGTGAAGGAGTTCGAGGTCTTCGACCTGCCCTACATCTTCAAGGACGACGCCGCGTTCCATGCCGTGACCGACGGGCCGGTGGGCGCCGAGATGTTCAAGAAGCTGGAAGCCAAGGGCATCAAGGGCCTGGGCTACTGGGACAACGGCTTCCACATCATGAGCGCCAACAAGCCGCTGCACAACGTGGCCGACTTCAAGGGCCTGAAGATGCGCATCCAGAGCTCCAAGGTGCTGGACGCGCAGATGCGTGCGCTGGGCGCGATCCCGCAGGTGATGGCCTTCAGCGAGCTCTACCAGGGCCTGCAGTCGGGCGTCGTCGACGGCACCGAGGGCGTGCCCAGCAACTTCTACACCCAGAAGATCTACGAGGTGCAGAAGCACATCACGCTGTCCAACCACGGCCACCTGGCCTACGCGGTGATCGTCAACAAGAAGTTCTGGGAGGGCCTGCCGGCCGACATCCGCGCCACGCTGGAAGGCGCGATGAAGGACGCCACCACCTACGCCAACGCCATCGCCTCCACCGACAACGCCGCCGCGCTGGACAAGATCAAGGCCAGCGGCAAGAGCACCGTCTACACGCCCACCGCGGCGGAGAGCAACGAGTGGAAGAAGGCGCTGATGCCGGTGCACAAGGAGATGGAGTCGCGTGTCGGCAAGGCGACCATCGAGATGGTCTACAAGGCCGCGGGCTTCGTGGCGCCGAAGTAGGTCCTTGTTGTCGCGCCAAGAGGGACAACCCGTGTTCAACCGCATCCTCGACCACCTGGAGGAATGGCTCATCACCTTCCTCATCGGCGCCGCCACGCTGGTCATCTTCATGGCCGTCGTGCACCGCTTCCTCTCCGGCATACCCTGGATCCAGGACTACGCGGTGCGCATGGACGTGAGCTGGGCGCAGGAGCTGTGCATCTACATGTTCGTGTGGATGGCCAAGTTCGGCGCCGCCTACGGCGTGCGCAACGGCACCCACGTCGGCGTGGACGTGCTGGTGCGCACGCTGCCCCCAGAACGAGCGAAGTACCTCATCCTCTTCGGCATGCTGGCCGGCGCCCTGTTCACCGGCGTCGTCGGCACGCTGGGCGCCAGCTTCGTCTGGGACAACGGCTTCCACTACGCGCTCTTCCACCGGCTGGGCATCGCGGTGGGCGAACTGCCCGAGGGCCCGACCTCGCCGGACCTGGAGATCCCCACCTGGATCGCCTATTCCTGCGTGCCACTGGGCTCCTACCTGATGAGCTACCGCTTCCTGCAGACGGCCGGGCACTTCTGGCGCACCGGTGAGGCGCCGCATGCCGCGCATGCCGTGGCCGGCGTCGACGACGCTGCGCTGGACGACGCCGACCACGCGGCACCGGTCTCGGGAGCCCAAAAGTGAACACCCTCATCATCTTCACGCTGCTGGTCCTGCTGATGCTGACCGGCATGCCGATCTCGATCTCGCTGGGCCTGACGGTCCTGACCTTCCTTTTCACGCTGACCGACGTGCCCATCGAATCGGTGGCGCTGAAGCTGTTCACGGGGATCGAGAAGTTCGAGATCATGGCCATCCCCTTCTTCATCCTGGCCGGCAACTTCCTCACCCATGGGGGCGTGGCCAAGCGGATGATCAACTTCTGCACCTCGATGATCGGCCACTGGTACGGCGGCATGGGGCTGGCCGGGGTGCTGGCCTGCGCGCTCTTCGCGGCCATCTCGGGCAGCTCGGTGGCCACCGTCGTGGCGGTGGGCTCGATCATGCTGCCGGCGATGGTCAAGCAGGGCTACCCGAAGCAGTTCGGCGCCGGGGTCATCACGACCTCGGGCGCCCTGGGCATCCTGTTCCCGCCTTCGATCAACCTCGTCATCTACTCCATCGCCACGGCGGGCATGAACGGCGTCGGGCCCAACGGCGAGCCCGTGGGCTCCGCCTCGGTGGGGGCGCTGTTCCTGGCCGGCATCGTGCCGGGCCTGTGCCTGTCCTTCCTGCTCGGCGTGACCACCTGGTGGCGGGCGAAGAAGTTCGACTACCCGCGCATGCCCAAGGCCACCTGGGGCGAGCGCTACAAGGCCTTCCGCGAAAGCATGTGGGGGCTGCTGCTCATCGTCGTCGTCATCGGCGGCATCTACAGCGGCAAGTTCACGCCCACCGAGGCGGCGGCGATGGCCGCGGTCTATTCCTTCTTCATCTCGGTCTTCGTCTACAAGGACCTGAAGCTCAAGGACGTGCCCAAGTCGCTGCTGACGGCGGCGGCGATGAGCTCGATGCTGTTGTACATCATCACCAACGCGGTGCTGTTCAGCTTCCTGATGACGAGCGAGCAGATCCCGCAGGCGATGGCGGCGTGGATGACCAGCCAGGGCTTCGGCCTCGTCGTCTTCCTGCTGCTGGTCAACATCATCCTGCTCGCGGCGGGCAACTTCATGGACCCGGCGGCCATCGTGCTGATCATGGCGCCCATCCTGTTCCCGGTGGCGGTGAAGATGGGCGTGGACCCGGTGCACTTCGGCATCCTGATGGCGGTGAACATGGAAGTCGGCCTGTGCCACCCGCCGGTGGGGCTGAATCTCTACGTCGCCTCGGGCATCACCAAGATGGGCATCACCGAGCTCACGGTGGCGGTGTGGCCGTGGCTGCTGACGATGATCGGCTTCCTGCTCGTCATCACCTTCTGGCCGCCGCTGTCGCTGTGGCTGCCGCACCTGCTGTTCAAGTAGCGGCTGGGCGCTGGCGCTGACAGGCGCCAGGGTCCGCCGGCCCCGCTCAGCAGGCGTGCAGCAGCGCCACCAGCTGGGCCTGGCTGTGGGTGCCGGTCTTCTCGTACATCTGGCCCACGTGCGTGCGCACGGTGGAGATCTTCACCCCCAGCTTCTCGGCCGCATGGGTGGGGCGCATGCCTTCGCACAGCATCTCGGCCAGCCGGGCCTGCGTGCGCGTGAAGCGGAAGCGGCGGCGCATAGTGTCGCTGCGCGTGAGGGTGACGCGTTCGATGGTGGCCAGCACCCAGGTCGCACCCGCAGCGGCGTCGGCGGCGGCCATCGGACGCAGGGTGATCTGCGACGGCGCACCCTCGGCTTCGATGGGCAGCGTCAGTTCGCGGCCGGCGGCCAGATCGAACTGCCAGCGCGACAGCGGCACCCAGCGCCCGCCCTGGCGCAGCGCCAGGCGGCCGCCGGCGTCCAGCCACAGGCCTTCGCGGCGCTCGATGCGGCGCGTGGCCGCGGGGTTGGCTTCCAGCACCGCACCCTGGGCGTCGGTGACGAAGAGCGGCGTCTCCAGCCGCTGCAGCAGGCAGTGGCCGAGGGCGGCCAGGCGCAGCGAGCGCATCGGCAGCGGCGGCAGGGTGGGGGCGTGGGCGGTGTTCATGTACATGGCGGTCCTCCTGTGGCGGGTGGAGAGACTGTGCCGCGCGAACCCCTGCGCGCGAATGACACCTTGGTATCGCCGTCTACGCCAGCGCCCTGCCCGCATCAGGCGGCGGCCGGCTCGCCGGCTACGCCAGCGCCCGGCCCGCATCAGGCGGCCGGCTCGCCGGCTACGCCAGCGCCCGGCCGATGAGAATCTTCTGCACTTCCGAAGTGCCCTCGTAAATCTGGCACACCCGCACGTCGCGGTAGATGCGCTCGACCGGGAAGTCGCTGACATAGCCGTAGCCGCCGAAGACCTGGATCGCCGCCGAGCACACGCGCTCGGCCATCTCGCTGGCGAAGAGCTTGGCCATCGCGGCTTCCTTCAGGCAGGGGCGGCCGGCGTCCTTCAGGCTGGCGGCGTGATGGATCATCTGCCGCGCGACCTCGATCTGCGTCGCCATCTCGGCCAGCTTGAACTGCACCGCCTGGTGCTGGAAGATGGGCTGGCCGAAGCTCTGGCGTTCCTTGCTGTAGGCCAGCGCGGCGTCGAAGGCCGCGCGCGCCATGCCGACCGCCTGGCTGGCGATGCCGATGCGCCCGCCCTCCAGCCCCGAGAGGGCGATCTTCAGCCCCATGCCTTCCTCGGCCAGCAGGCTCCCGGCCGGGACGCGGCAGCCGTCGAAGTTGATCTGCGCCGTGTCGCTGGCATGCTGGCCCAGCTTGTCCTCGATGCGCGCCACCGTGTAGCCGGGCGTGTCGGTGGGCACGATGAAGGCGCTGATGCCCTTCTTGCCGGCGGCCTTGTCGGTCACGGCCATGACGATGGCGACGTCGCCGTTCCTGCCGCTGGTGATGAACTGCTTGACGCCGTTCAGCACGTAGGCGTCGCCGTCGCGCACCGCGGTGGTCTTCAGCCCGCCGGCCTCGGAGCCGACATGCGGCTCGGTCAGGCAGAAGGCGCCCAGCAGTTCGCCGCTGGCCAAGGGGCGCAGCCAGCGCGCCTTCTGGGCGTCGCTGGCGTAGGCCATGAGGATGGAACAGACGGGGCAGTTGTTGACGCTGACGATGGTGCTGGTGGCGCCGTCGCCGGCGGCGATCTCTTCCAGAATGAGCGCCAGCGCCAGGTAGTCCAGCCCGGCACCGCCCCATTCGGCGGGCACGGCCACGCCGTAGCAGCCCAGGGCGGCCAGGCCCTTGAGAGCCTGCGCGGGGAACTCGTGCCGCTTGTCCCAGGCTGCCGCGTGGGGCGCGATCTCGGCCTGCACGAAGGTGCGCACGGCGTCCTGCACCGCGATGTGGTCTTCGCTCAACAGCATGGGGGGGCCCCGCCTCACCAGGCCAGCGCCTGGCCGTCGTGGTTGAAGAAGCCGCCATGGTCGGCGGGGGTCAGCCCGGCCAGCGTGCGGCGCATGTCGTCCACGCTGGTCTGCACGTCGATGTCGGCACCGCTGCCGCCCATCTCGGTGCGCACCCAGCCCGGGTGCAGCGCGACGCAGATGGCGCGGCCGGCCAGTGCCAGCGAGGCATCCTTCAGCACCGAGTTCAGCGCCGCCTTGGATGCGCGGTAGAGCCAGCCCGCCGTCGACGTGCGCAGGCCGATCGAACCCATCCGCGAGGACACGACGGCCAGCCTTG
The DNA here is from genome assembly GCA_903914615.1 of uncultured beta proteobacterium. Classification (GTDB taxonomy): domain Bacteria; phylum Pseudomonadota; class Gammaproteobacteria; order Burkholderiales; family Burkholderiaceae_C; genus Rubrivivax. The sequence continues at coordinate 7,352 of CAIWPS010000354.1, forward strand.
CCCCCGGCGCCAGCGCCTCGGCCACCTGCGGCAGCACGCGCATGGCCCCCAGCACGTTGGTGTGCATCACGGCGTCGAACTCGGCCTGCGTCGGCGTCTGCAGGCCGGCGCTGCGCGGGCCGTAGACGCCCGCCACCAGCAGCGCGATGTCGAAGGCCTCGCCGTCGATGGGCCAGGCCAGCGCAGCGGCGCCGGCGGCATCGGCCACGTCCAGCCGCAGGGCGCGGGCGCCCTGCGCCTCGATGCGCGCCAGGCCTTCGTCGCTGCGCGCGGTGGCGGTGACGGCGGCACCCTCGGCGCGGTACTGGCGCACGAACTCCAGGCCGATGCCGCGCGAGGCGCCGACGACGAGCACGCGCGCCGTCATGCCAGCACCGGGCGCGCGCGCAGCAGGCGCAGCGCCAGGCCGATGAAGAGCAGGCCGCCCAGGCCGTTCAGCCAGCGGCGCACGGTGTCCGAGGTGCGCAGGCGCGACAAGCGCGCGGCCAGCGCCACCAGGGCCAGAAGGAACACGGTGCTCTGCGCGACCAGCCAGGCGCCCAGCAGCAGGAACGACGCCGCGGCGCTGGGTGTGCCCGCCGGCACGAACTGCGGCAGGAAGGCGAGGAAGAAGAAGGCCACCTTGGGGTTGAGCACGTTGGTCAGCAGTCCGGTGCGGAAGTCGACCAGAAAGGGACGGCGCGAAAGTCCGGCCGCGCCGCTTGCAGGCACAGGCGCGGCGCGCCGCAGCGCCTGCCGCCCCATGCCCATGCCCAGCCACACCAGGTAGGCCGCGCCGGCCCACTGCACGGCCTGCAGCGCCTGCGGGTGCAGCGCCAGCAGCGCCGCCAGCCCGAAGGCCGCCGCCAGCGCATGGACGACGCAGCCGGCGTTGATGCCCAGCGCCGCGGCCACGCCGGCCCGCGCGCCGCCCTGCAGGGTACGGCTGACGGTCAGCAGGAAGTCGGCCCCGGGCGTGGCGTTGAGCACCAGCACGGCACCGGCGAACACCGCCGCCTCCCCCGGCCCGGGCAGCAGGCCCGTCACAGCATCTCGACGGCCAGCGCCGTGGCCTCGCCGCCGCCGATGCACAGCGCCGCCACGCCGCGCTTGCCGCCTTGCTTGCGCAGCGCGCCCAGCAGGGTGACGACGATGCGCGCACCGCTGGCGCCGATGGGGTGGCCCAGGGCGCAGGCGCCGCCGTGGACGTTGACGATCTCGTGCGCCAGCTTGAACTCGGCCATCGCGGCCATGGTCACCGCCGCAAAGGCCTCGTTGACCTCCCACAGGTCGACCTGGCCC